>JBNJDT010000014.1:0-33870 GCA_051745145.1 Elusimicrobiota bacterium | reverse complement strand
CTGGCTTTTATTATAAGCGCTCTGTTCTCTTCGGATGCTCCGCTTCACAGTCTGGAATACATCTGGTTTAATTACGGTTGGATTTTTTGCATGTATTTTATGATTTATATGTTTAAGCCCGAAGATATTTTTAAATTTTTAAAAATAATGGCCTGGACTGCTGTTGCAGCGGGGGCTTATACCGTAGTTCAGGGGTTTACCGGCTGGCCTCTTTTAGGGGGGCTGGCAGCAATAATCGACAAAGGAGTTCTCGCCGGAATATCTATGGGAAAGGATGCATTAGATAAGGCCCCTGTGGGTTTTAGAGCCGCCGGGGTTTTCAGCCACCATTTAACAGCCGGGGGACAGATGGCCATGCTCTCAATTATAAGTTACGGCATTATCAAGAAAAAATGGCTCCTGGTATTTATTCCCGCCGGCCTTTTCTTCAGTTTTGCCTACAGCGCCTGGGGCGGATTTATACTGGGTATTGTATTTGTATTGATAATTAAATATAAAAAAGTTAAATGGGGACTGGCTCTGGCAGTACTTTTTGGGGCTGTCTTTATCTCGGTCCCCGGGAATGTTTCGGTATTGGAAGAAAAATTGTCCGGCCGTCTGGCTATCTGGGAGGCCTCCTGGCACATGTATAAAACTTCCCCGGTTCTGGGAATAGGCGCGGGACGGTATACTCCCACTTTTAAGGAAGATAACTATAGACAGAAATTCCCCCATTTGCCTTCTTCCGGTGCCAGCGGTCATCCCCATAATCTGTACTTGAGTAAACTGGTTCGGGGGGGAGCGGTAACTTTTCTAGCTTTTCTCTTTTTTATAGTTAAATTTGTACAGCTGTATATCCGGCCGCCCACGGAAATGAAAAATACAAAATGGTTCAATCTGTACTATCTTTTATGGGGTGCGCTTGTCTGTATATTCGGAGCCGGATTTTTTCAGAACTATCTCACCGCGGCCCAGAATTCGGTATTGATATGGACTGTAATAGGTATTATTGTATCCTTAAAAGTTAGTTACAGCGAGAAATTGAATTTTACCGACCAATAAACTTTTTAACCTATAATAAAACGGTAAAGAAAACCCTAAATTGACAAAATATTTCGGGTATGATAAAGTAATCAGAGAGGTTGATTCGAAAAATATAGTGAGTGGAATAATGAATATAAAAATTAAAAAATTTTTTTACAAAGCCAGAGGATTTATGGTCACTCCCCCTTTAATAGTGGCCCTTTTATATCCTTATCCGGAGGAAGTGAGGGGAACGCTTTACTGGATTTGGGGGGGAGTATTTGTTCTGCTGGGGCTTTTTATAAGGATATGGGCCCAGGAACATTTACATTACCGGCTGGATCCGGAGACGACCCTAACAATTACCGGACCGTATACTATAATGAGGAATCCTCTTTATGTTGCCAATACTTCTTTATGCGTGGGGGCGGCATTCAGCTCAAAAATATTGTGGGCCGTTCCTCTAACTCTTTTGTGGTGCATGATTGTCTATTCAATTGTCGTAAGATTTGAAGAGCATAGATTGGAAAAACAATATGGTGAATCCTATTTGGAATTTAAGAATAAAACTTCACGCTGGAAACCGAGAAAATCTTCATTTAAGGATTTGGAATTTATAAATTCCTATTTTCTCTCTTCTTTTACAGGAGAAGTACATTCTGTCTTAGTATTATTACCGTTTTTTATTAAAGATCTATATTTTTAATATAAGTTTAAATTATTTTGCAGTAAAGAGCAGGAAATAAAATTTTAAAATGAGAATAAATAAAAATAAAATATATAAAAATTCTCTTAACTGGGGCATAATCTTGTTGGCCTTAAGTATAACTTTTTCTATTACTTTAATGAATACTGCGGCCGGCCTGTTATTTCTGGCGCTGTTAATAAAAATATACAGCAATGACTTAAAATTTATATCAACGGGGCTGGAAATTCCCCTGGCGGTATTTATCGGTCTTTTTCTTATAAGTTCATTTTTCAGTCCCGATATTAGGGGGAGTTTAAATGATATTCTGCAGAACTACTGGTATATCCTGCATCTTTATCTGGTTGTATATCTGTTTGAGCAGAAAGAGATGAAAAAATTCCTAACCTATCTTGGGTGGGCCGCTTTCGGGATATCCGTCTATACAATTCTACAGTCAACTATAGGATTGAACTTTAATCTGGGCTTTAAAATCGGAGAAGCTATTAAATTAATCCCCCCGGCTTTAGAAGAAGTAGTAAATATAGGAGATTATTCAATTTTTCTGGGGACCGGGATTATGGGACATCAGGTAACTTTCGGGGGCCAGCTTTTAATGCTGATTTTTGTTGCCGCGGCTATCTTTAAAAAATTATTTATCCCCGGTTTAGTCTTTTTAGCTTTATTTTTTAATTTTACTTTCAGCGCCTGGTTTGGTTTTATAGTTGCTCTTTTGGTATACGTGTTTTATTTAAAGAAGAAAAAAGTACTGGCGATTTTTTCGGTTTTTGTGCTGGCGGGTCTTTTATTTTTTGCAGGTACTAAACTGGAAGACAAAGAAGATATCCTGGCAGAGCAGTTAACTGCTGATGAGATGACGGTCCGGCTGGAAAGGGGAAAAACGGCTTTGAGAATGTTTTCTTTAAATCCCCTTACGGGAACCGGGTCCTCGCAGTATAAAACAGTATTTGACCGGGAATACCGGGATGCTTTTCCCCGGGCTGAAGATGCTCCGATACAGCGTCCCAGTTCAATTTATTTCAATATACTTATCGACGGCGGTTTACTGGTTTTTTTAGCTTTTTTGTATCTAATTATTAAATTTATACGGCTCTATTTAAAACCCGACTCCTCCTATAAGAGAAGATGGAAGAATCTGCACTATGCCTGCTGGCTCGCTCTTCTGGCCGTATTTACCGGAGGTATATTCAGGGACTATCTAACCGCAGCTCAAAATTCAGTGCTTATATGGACTTTAGCCGGTATAATAATTAAATTAAAAAAGAGTAAATGGTCCCGCCGGATGTCCCTTCCCGAAAGTAATTTAGAGTAGCAGTCTAAAAGCGAATGAGTTTAAAAAGAAAAATTTTTCTTCTTCTCTTTTTAATAATACTGCTGGTCCCTTTCATAGGCCGGGAGACTTCTTACACATTGCCGGCTGAGTACCGGTGGACTCTTCCGACGGTGGTATCTACTTATAACGCCTCCAGCTGGAAAATCCCCAAATTATGGAACAGTTACCGTTTTAAAAAACCGCCGGCAGCCTACTGGTCCATGGTGGGGCTGAGTAAAATTCTGGGGCTGAAACTTTTTTCTGTGAGACTGAGCTCGGTAATTTTTGGCATACTGTCCGTCTTTTTGTTTTTAAAACTTTTAGAAAAATTCAGGTTTGAGTACAACGAAATGATGATTACCGTTTTTTTACTGGCCACGTCCACGGGGTTTTTTACCTATTCTAGAATAGCGGCTCTGGAAATACCCATGCTTTTTGTAACCCTGGGGACCTTCTACGGCTTAAGTGATTTCATACTAAAAAAGAGGAAGAAAGGTCTGTATATTGCCGCCGTATTTTTGGGGCTTTCAATGTTGATAAAAAGTCACGCTACATTTGCCGGAGCTGTTTTTTTTATGCTGCTCTGGACTGTTATTAACCGGCAGTGGGATCTATTTACCGATCACGGGTGGGCCTGGATTAAAGCCGGGGGAATATTTTTGCTTGTGGTTTTACCCTGGTATTTATACCTTTATACCGGTTACCGGGAAAGCTTTTTAGCCAGTATGTCCGAAGAATTAGTAGGAGAAAGATTTCAGGAGGGAAGCGGCAGTTTTTTTGGGATGCTCAAGGGACTTCTTACCCTTTTGCTTCCGTACACTCTTTTATTTTTTAATTCTCTCTATCTTACATTTAAAAATAATTCCCCGAAGAAAAAGATGGTTTTTTTATATACTCTTTCCCTGATTCTCCCCTATCTTTTTGTAGTAAGCTACCGGATGAGGTATATGGTTCCCGTTCTCCCGGGGGCTGTACTGTTAATAGGGCTTAACTTAAAAGAGATGAATTTTAAGGATGTCTGGGTTAAACTCACCTATATCCTGTTTGTTTTGATTCCCGGGTTACTTATCTTTTATCTGGGATTAACTTTTAAAATTTATCCGTTTTATATTATACTTATAACTTTACTTATAGTTGCCGGGACAGGTTATTTTTATTTTACCGGCAGGCTGAAAAAAGCTGTAATATTTACCGGGATCTTTGAGCTGCTGGCTTTTGGGTATTTGTATTCTCATATAGGGCTTTGGGAAATTCCGGACACTATAACCCGAAAACTCAAAGGCAAGAAGGTGGCCACTTTTAAAAGAAGGCCCTTCTTTTTACCCGTAAAAATGGGCCGTTCCCAGGATATTGATATAAATTCTCCGGAAAGTTTTAAAAAAGCCGTGGACCGGGGGGCCCTTATATATGTGCCCGAAAACTGGCTGGATAAGGTGGAAAGATTCATGGCCGAAAATAATTACACCGAATATAAAAAGAAAATCACCTGGGAGAGGTTCAACGAATTCCCCAAAAACAGTCAGGTAAAAGAAGCTCTTAAAGAAAAAGATTTGGGCCCCCTTAAAACAGAGACTTATTTTATAGGAGATATAAAGTAAATTATGCGTTATTCACTGGTTGTACCCATATATAATGAAGAAAAAAATATACCCGATTTAATAAGCCGGTCAAAGGAAGTGCTGGTCTCTTTGGATGGGGAGGTTGAAATAATATGTGTTGACGATAAATCTGAAGATTCAAGTGTTAAAATATTAAAAAATCAGGACTGCTCTTTTTTGAGAATAATAAAACTGTTAGAACACAGCGGACAGAGCATAGCCATGGCCGCCGGCTTTAAAAAGGCAAGAGGTGATATTGTCATCATGCTGGATGCCGACCTGCAGTGCGTACCCGAAGATATCCCCGGATTACTGGAAAATTTTTCAGGCAGCTGCGATTCAGTTTGCGGTATCCGGAAAAACCGGCTGGATTCAAGGATTAAAAAAATTTCTTCGTGGGTGGGCAATAAATTCAGGAATGTGGTAACCGGAGAAAATATAAAAGATACAAACTGTCCCCTTAAGGCATTTAAAAGAGAGGCCATTCTTGCGGTTCCTTTCTTTAAGGGATTTCACCGGTTTATTCCCACCCTCCTAAAGTCCGCAGGATATTCTGTTAAATTTGTACCCGTGAGGCATTTCCCCAGGAAAAAGGGAAAATCAAAATACGGGATTGGCAATAGATTATTTAAAGGTCTGGTGGATGTTTTCGGGGTCCGGTGGTTTAAGAAAAATTCTTTTAATTTAAAAAATATAACGGAGGAAATATGAAAAGCGAAACTATATGGCTGGCTGTGGGATTCGGGGGACAGGTGTTTTTCTTCCTCAGGTTTTTTGTCCAGTGGATAATATCTGAAAAAAGAGGTGAGAGTGTTATTCCGGTAATATTCTGGTACTTTTCGCTGGGAGGAGCAGCTTTACTGTTAAGTTATGCTATATACCGGAAAGATCCGGTCTTCATAATAGGACAGTCCTGCGGGTTTATAGTCTATTTTCGGAACCTGGTTTTAATTTCTAGAAAGAAAAAAGCCTAGAAATGAACGGCCTGAATTATTTTCTCTATTATGTTTTAAAGCTGATAATTCTATTTTTCACACTGCTGCCTGCAAAATTTTCTTTAAAATTGGGAGAGTTTCTGGGTTCCGGGGCTTATCTTTTATTACCCTCGAGAAGGCGGATTACATATCAGAATTTAAAGCGGGCTTTTCCGGATAAAGATAAAAGGTGGCCTAAGAAAATTTCCCGGCGGGTATTTAAAAATTTCGGAAGGAATCTCTTTGAATTTCTTCAGTATTCATCAGGGCGTTTATCTAAAAAAGTAGATTTTGAAGGGCCGGGAAAATTGTCCGACGGGGTAATATTTTTAACCGGTCACCTGGGAAACTGGGAAATTACCGGTCTATCTGTTACATATAAAGGCTACAGCCTGTTTCCGGTGTATAAAAAAATAAGTACTCCGGCGGTGGATAAACTGGTAAATGAGCTCAGAGGTTCTTTCGGGGCCCGGCCGATATCCTACAAGGGGGGCACCCGAAAAGCCCTAAAGACAATAAAAAAGGGCGGAAATATAGGGGTACTTATAGACCAGCGTATATCCAGCGGGATACCCTGTACTTTTTTTAACCGCCCGGTATGGGTTACCCATTTTAATTCTCTCGTTGTTAGGAGCACGGGGTGTGAAGTAATTCCCATCTACAGCTACCACGAAAATGAAAAGATAAAAGTTATTGCTGATGAGCCGCTGGAAATGCTAAATACTTCCGATACCGTAAAGAGCGATCTTATAAATACCCAGAAACAGATTTCCTGGATTGAGAAAAAGGTACGTGAAAATCCAGAAGAGTGGTTCTGGATGCACGATTTCTGGAAAGACAGCTGGCCGGCTATATTTTTAGACCGGGACGGAACAATAAATAAAGATCACGGGTACGTAAGTAAAAAGGAAGACCTTGAGTTTATACCCGGAGTATTTGAGGCGTTGAGAAATTTCAGGAAAAAGGGGTACATACTTATAGTTGTTACCAACCAGTCGGGGATTGCCCGGGGGTATTACAGCGAGAGAGATTATAAAATTTTAAATTCTTATTTTTTAAAAAAGCTGGAAGACGAGGGTATAACTGTAGACCGGGTGTATTACTGTCCCCATCATCCGGACGATAACTGCAGCTGCCGGAAACCAAACCCGGGGATGATAAAACAAGCTACTAAGAATTTAAATATACAGATGGAGGATAGCTGGGTTATAGGTGACAAAAATTCGGATGTAAAATTAGGCAAGAATGTGGGGATAGGTACTGTAAAAGTGGGGGATAAGGATGAGAAAAGTAAAGAAGTTAAACCGGATTACCGGGCAAGAGATTTAACTGAGGCTTCGGAATTTATTCTAAAAAACGGAAATGTTTAAAAAGTTTTTTAAAATACTATTCTGGCCTCTCTTATTTATATTATCTTATCTTTATAGGTTTGGACTCTGGATTTATTTTAAAACTATAAAACCAAGAGGTGTAAACGTACCGGTTATAAGCGTGGGGAATATTACTCTGGGGGGGACGGGAAAAACGCCGCTGGTTCTTGAAATTTTGAAATTTTTACCCGGGAAGCTTGATGCCGCCGTATTGAGCCGGGGGTATAAGCGCAAAAGCCGGGGGGTAAAAGTTGTGGGTCAGGATGTAGAAAAAGTATCCCAAACCGGAGATGAAGCCAGGGTAATAAGAGATAAAGTACCAAATTGTGAAGTTATACTGGGGGCCGACAGATACCGGAGCGCAGCCATTGCCGAAAAAGAGGGAGCAAAAGTTTTAGTGCTGGATGACGGATTTCAGAGCCTGGAATTAAAAAGAGATCTGGATATAGTTGTTATAGATGCGTCTGCTGATTTTTTAAACGACAGAGTTTTGCCGCTGGGGAAAATGAGGGAACCCCGCTCGGCTTTAAAAAGGGCGGACTGCGCAGTAATAACTCGCCGGGATCTTGTAAATTCTAAGAAAGGGAAAAAACTGGAAAAATTTTTGAAAGAGGTAAAACCGGATATTAAAATATTTAGCGCCCGGGAGAGAATCCAAAATTTCAGAGCAATTTCTAACAGCCGGACAAAGCCGCCGGCCGCTTTTTCCGGCAAAAAAGTTATATGTTTTTCGGCCATAGGAAATCCGGAGGGTTTTTACCGGCTGCTTGAGAAATCAGAGATAGATATAGTTGAGAAAGTAAAGAGAAAAGATCATCATAATTGGACATCTGAAGAATTAGATGATATTATTAAAAGATCAAGAAAAAAGAGTCTCGATATAGTGACGACTTCCAAAGATGCCGTTAAATTACCCGAAAGTCCCGCTGTGGATGGTTGGATTCTGGAAATGAAATTGGAGATTGAAGAAGAGTTTAAGAATTATATTTTAAAGAAATTAAAAGATTATGCATAGAAAAAAAATAATAAGGACAGTATTGGTCTTCGTTATAGTGTTATCTTCCGTGAGTTTGCCGTCCCGGGCGGATGTCAGTGCGTGGGAGGTGGGCGAAAAGTTGACTTTTGCTATAAAATGGAATTTTATAACCTGCGGCGAGGCAACTATGGAAGTAAACGATCTATTTGAACTGGGCGGCCGTCAGACCTACAGGGTTGTAAGCCGGGCCCGGAGCGCCCGTTTTTTTGATCCTTTTTATAAAATAAGGGACGAGATACAGACCTTTATCGATAAAGAAAATTTACACTCTGTAAGATATGAAAAAAAACAGAGGGAAGGCAGTTACAAAGCTGATATTACTATAATATATGATCATAAACGTGAAGTGGCCTATGAAGACGGAGAAAAGTTTGAAATAGTTGAGGGAATCCAGGATGAACTTTCCTCCCTTTATTATTTAAGGACTAAAGAACTGGCCGTGGGAAAGGAATTTGAATTTTCCGTGGGGACCAGTAAAAAGACATGGCCCCTTAAGGTGGAAGTGGTAAAAAAAGAGACAGTCAAAGTGCCCGCGGGAAAGTTTGAAACTTTTCTGGTTGTCCCCCATATAATAGAAGAAGGGGGAATTTTTAAGGCGGAGGGAAAGCTCAGAATATGGATCACCGCGGATGAACAAAAGAAACCGGTATTAATGAAGGCCAAGGTTCCGTTCGGTCATATAACTGCGGTACTGAAAAAGTCTTGAGGGGGGTACCTTGTCTTTATCTTTTTCGAAAAAATTATTTTTAAACCCCCTGGTCATTGCCCTGGGAAAGAGACGGGTTAAAAAAAAGTTTTCCGATACTCCGGTTCTCATAGGGGGTTGCGGCCGTTCGGGGACCACGTTGTTGCTCTCTATTATGGGGGCCCATCCTAAAATTTATGCCATTCCCGAAGAGCTGGGGGTGTTTATAGAGTGGCATAATTCGGTCAGTGTCAGTTTAAAAAAGAATACGGAAAAAGAAGTTCCCCGGATAGACCGGTTTTACCGGTATATGCTCTATCATAAAATCCCCCGGGGGGTAACCCGGTGGTGCGAGAAATCTCCCCGTAATGTCCGCCATATAGGGAAGACAATAGATTATCTGGATGGTGATGTTAAGATTATCCACATAATCCGGGACGCCAGGGATGTTTTACTGTCCCGCCATCCGAATGCGCCGGATAAATACTGGGTGCCCATAGACCGGTGGATAATTGATGTAAATCTGGGGTTAAAGTACAAAGACGATCCCCGGGTTATGACCGTTAAATACGAAAATTTAATACTTAATTATCAGGAAACAATTAAAAAGATATGTGATTTTATGGACGAAGAATGCCCCCCGCAGATGAAAGAATGGATAAACCATACTAATGTTCAGGATAACCAGGCCTGGGAGGACGGTGTCACAAAATTACATTCTAAATCCATAGGCAAGTGGAAAACCACCGAGGATAAGGAAAGAGTTGATAAGATAATGGGAAACCCAAAAGTAGTTGAACTAATGGAAAAACTGAAATATATCTAAAATGGCTGACAGTCCTTCGGGTTTAAAATACAGGTTAGATTATTTGTTGATGAAACTGGGGCTTTTGGGAACTGAAAATATAGAAAATATAAATTTAAATTTTCTTGTCTCCACCGGCAGAACGGGAACCAAATTTCTGGCCCGGTTTTTTAATAAATATTCTGATACATATGCCCTCCACGAACCGAGACCGGATTTTTTAAAGGAAGGAATTGACTTCGCCCGGGGGAAATTGAAAGAGGATCGGTTAAAAAAGATTCTCTCCGGAAACAGGCAGGCACTTTTTAAGAAAATAAAAAGGCTAAAATCAGAACATTATGTAGAGTCGAATAACAGGCTGTTTTCCATGCTGGAGCCGTTAAAGGATATTTATCCCGGGGCCCGGGTCGTTCACATAGTAAGGGACGGGAGGGATTATGTGCGTTCGGGGATGAGCAGGGCCTGGTATAAAAAGCAGGATACCACCTACCGGCTGAGAGCCGATTTTTTTCCCAAAGATCCGTATTATGAAAAATGGGATGAGATGTCCAGGTTTCAAAAAATTTGCTGGAGATGGCAGAAGAAGGACGGTTTTATATACCGCTCTTTAAAAAATATTAATAACGCTATAACAGTAAAATACGAAGAAATTTTCAATGACGATGATTTTAAGGGACTGCACAGGATAGCGGATTATATTGAAATGGATAAAGATTCGACAGAAAAATTAGTAAGGGACCAGATGGAGAATAAGATAAATGCCACCCGGGAGTATGAGATTCCCCACTGGAGGGACTGGGGAGCAAAGCGGATTAAGGAATTTAACGAAATTGCCGGCAAACATATGGAAAATTATTACAGCCCCTCTTCATGAAAAAAATTTTAAAAAAGGCCAAAACAGGTTCTTTTGTCAAAGTGGGGGTAACTTATTTTTTCTATATATATACCCGACCTTTTTACCGGTACTACAGCAAAAAATATAGTTCCTTTTATAAAAGATTTTCGCCTTTCACCAGACCTTTAACTTTAGGGATCCGTCAGTGTGACCGGAGGACAGTAGTGGATTTTAAGAGAGGATTTTTGTTTAATCGTATTACCAAGGTGGCCAGCTCTGCGCTCATGGCTACTTTACGTCCGGGTCCGGAGGCTGAAGATTACAAAAAAAATCATACCCGCCCCTCCCGGTTAGGGAAGGATAAGATAAAAGAAGTCGAAAAATTGTTTAAATTTGCATTTGTCCGCAACCCCTATGACAGAATACTTTCTTCTTACCTCCATCATATGGAAACTACCGAGCGCCGCCGGGAGAGATTTAAAAAACCGGTCCCCGGCCTCTTTAAAAAATACGGAGAAAAACCAACTTTTTATGAATTCTGCCGGTTCTTAGAAGAGGGGGGACTGTATAAGGACAAGCATCTGGCTCCCCAGATCTCTCTTTTGTCTCTTCCGCCGGAGGAGTTTGATTTTATAGGCAAATTTGAAAATATTGAAGAAGATTTCAGTTTTATCACCACCAGGGTAAAATCGCTGGAGGATAAATCTCTCAAGCGCGGGGGAACTTACACCGGTGCATCGGATAAGAGAAGAAAATATTATGATTCAAAAACCGCAGATATAGTATCCCGGTTGTATAAAGATGACTTTAAGCGGCTTGATTATTCTGAAAATCTGTAATGAAAAACACAAATGTTATTTTTTTTAAAATCCGCTGTAATCCGGGCTGTTAAAAATTTGAAATAATTCTCTATATAAATTATAATTTAAGAATATTTTATTAAACTATTGTTGACAGCAGAAATCTATATATTTGAGGAAAATTAAAGAATGATAGGCAAGAAACCATTAATAAAAACCATAGACCGGCTGAGTAAAAAAAGAGTGATGGTTATAGGGGATCTGATGGTAGATAAATATATCAGGGGAAATGTTAACCGTATCTCTCCCGAAGCACCGGTTCCCGTAGTAAAAATTAATAATGAAAAAATTATGCCCGGCGGAGCGGGCAATGTAGTTAACAATTTATCCGGTTTTAATACAGAAATTTTTGTCGGGGGAGTAGTGGGGGACGATCATTACGGCAGACTACTTATAGATATGCTGGAAAAAGAAGGCAGTGATTGTAGGGGGGTTTTAAGGGATAATAAAAAGTTTACCAGTATAAAAACCCGGATAATAGCCGAACAGCAGCAAGTAGTTCGAGCGGATAAAGAAAAGATAGAAAATATATCCGATAGAGAGTCGGATAAAATTTTAAAAAAGTTAAAAAAGTCCGGTAGCTCGCCCCAGGGAATAATTATTTCGGATTACGGCAAGGGCGTAGTAACTTCAGATTTAATAAAAGGATTAATGGATTATGCCCGAAAAGAAGATATTCCGGTGGTAGTTGATCCCCAGGTCGGTAATTTTTTTGAGTATAAAAATGTTACGGCAATAACCCCCAATCAGAAAGAGGCCGGGGAAGCTCTGGGAACTGTACTTAAAAGTGATGTAGACGTAAAACGGGCCGGCAGAAATTTAATTGAGAAACTGGATTGTGATATTGTGTTGATAACCCGGGGGAGTAAAGGTATGGAACTTTTTAAAAAAAGCGGAGAGCATGAGGTAATTCCCACAGTTGCCAGGGAAGTATATGATGTTTCCGGAGCCGGGGATACAGTAACAAGTGTCTTTACACTGGCTCTTGCTTCCGGTCTGGAACCTGTAAAATCGGCCCAATTAGCTAATTACGCCGCTGCGGTGGTCGTGGGCAAGCTGGGAACAGCTACGGTTAGTCCCGGGGAATTAAAAAGGGAGTTGGAAACAGATTGAGTTTAAAAACGGTTACAGTAATTCCGGCCCGGCTGGGATCAACCCGGTTAAAGGAAAAACCCCTGGTGGATATAGCGGGGAAAAGTTTAATCCAGAGAGTCTGGGAGAATGCCCGGAATTTAAAGATCCCTGCGGATCCGGTAGTTGCCACTGATTCAGAAAAAGTAAAAAAAGAAGTTGAAAGTTTTGGGGGGGAATGTTATCTGACTCCGGACGATTTAGAATCCGGATCCGATAGAGTGGCATATACTGTTTCCCATTTTTTGGATGATGCTGATATCGTGGTAAATCTGCAGGGAGATGAGCCTTTTATAGATACCGGCGCAGTAGACGGGTTAATAGATCTGGCTAAAGAAGAAGACGCCGGTCTTTATACAGCTTATTTTCCGGTGGATCGAGAAACAGCCCTGAAGGAATCTGTGGTAAAAGTGGTTTTAAATAATAACGGAGAAGCTCTTTATTTTTCCAGGAGCCCCATACCCTGGAATGTAAAAACATACTTTAGACATATAGGAATATATGTCTGGAAAAAAGATGCCCTTTTTAATTTTACTTCTATGAAAAAAACTGAACTTGAAAAAAAGGAAAGCCTGGAACAGCTTAGATATTTAGAAAACGGGGGAACCATAAAATTACTTCAAAGTGCACAGGATTCGATGGGAATAGATACTCCGGAAGATGTTGAAATGGCAAAAAAATATATATTAAAAAAATGAAAAATTTAAGTATAGGAAATTTAGAAATTGGGGAAACCGGAAAACCATTATTTATAGCCGGACCCTGCGTTATAGAAAATTATAAAATGCTTGAAAAGACTGCGGTATATCTTAAAAATTTATCCGTGGAGAAGGATTTTAAATTTGTATTAAAGGTTTCTTATGATAAAGCCAACCGGACATCCGGCGATTCTTTCCGGGGCCCGGGTTTAAAAAAGGGGCTTAAACTGGTTAAAAGGATAAAGAAAAAATTAGATGTACCGGTTTTAATGGATGTCCACTGCAGTCAGCAGATAAAAGAAGCCGGAAAGGTGGCGGACTGTCTGCAGATACCGGCTTTTTTATGCCGGCAGACGGATCTCATTGTAGAGGCCGGGCGAACCGGCCTGCCGGTTAATATTAAAAAAGGTCAGTTTATGCAGCCCGATGCGATGAAGTTCCAGGCCGAAAAGGCACTTGGGGGGGGCAGCGGCGGGGTATTGCTTACCGAGCGGGGAACTTTTTTCGGCTACGGTGATCTTATAGTAGATATGCGGGGAATAGTGAGAATGAGAGAAGATGGATTCCTGGTATTGTTTGATGCGACGCATTCTCAGCAAAAACCCGCCGGCGCAGACCGGGAGACCGGGGGTAATAGAAAATATGTAATTCCCATGGTCAAAGCGGCACTGGCGGCGGGAGCCCGGGGGATATACTGTGAAGTTCATCCCGAGCCTTCAAAAGCCAGAAGCGACCGGGAAACCCAGTTGAATTTTGAACAATTTAAAAAGTTGGTAAATGAAGTGTCCCGAATGTAAGGCTCCCAATAAAGAAGGGATAAAATACTGTAAACGATGCGGGGCTTTTCTGGGCGGGGTATGGCAGCCGTCCTGGAAATGGAGCCTTAAAATACTGGGTTTAATATATATAGTTCTTATAGGTATGTATTTTATAATTAAAATTTTTATATGAATAAAAACTTAAAAAAAGCAAAACAAGTTTTAAAACAGGAGAGCCGGGCGTTAAATAAGATGGCCGGCTCAGTTGGACAGGATTTTCTGGATGCTGTAGAATTAATAAAAAACACAACCGGAAAAGTAGTGGTAATGGGCATGGGCAAATCCGGTCTAATAGGACAAAAACTGGCCGCTACTTTATCATCTACGGGGACACCGGCTATATTTGTAAATGCCGCAGAAAGCCTGCATGGAGATATAGGGGTAATTGATTCTAAGGATTTAGTATTAATTCTTTCTTACAGCGGTACCACTGAAGAGATAGCCCGGATAATACCCGCGGTTAAACGTCTGAATGTGCCGATAATTGCTATAACGGGAAATAGAAATTCCCAGCTGGGAAAAAGTTCGGATACGGTTATAGAATTAAATATTGACGGAGAGGCATGTCCTATGAATTTGGTTCCGACAACTTCCACAACCGTAATGCTGTCTTTAGGAGATGCGTTAGCTGTTGTATTGCTGGAGGAAAAAGGATTTAAAGCTGAGGATTTTGCTACCCTTCATCCGGGGGGGACGCTGGGCAAAAAATTACTTTTAAAAGTAAAAGATATTTTGAGAAACAGGGAAGTTAATCCGGTGGTGAAAACTGAAGATAAAGTCCAAAGAGCATTAATGGAAATGACCAGAACGCGGATTGGAGCTACTTCAGTTGTAGGGAAAAACGGAAAATTAGTGGGCTATTTTACGGATGGCGATCTCAGAAGAGAGATGCAGAAAAACGGCGATATTCTTTCCAAAAAGATCGAAGAGGTAATGAGCCCGGATCCCACTACCGTTAATATGGAGACTCTTGCCATAGAAGCCAGGGATATTTTAAAAAATAATAATTTTGATAATTTGCCGGTTGTATCAGAGGACCGGAAACCGGTGGGAATAATTGATGAGAGAGATATAATAAAAGAGGGCCTTTAATATTGAAGGATAAGATTAGAAAAAAATTTAAAAAAGTAGAAATGTTGTTTATGGATGTTGACGGGGTTTTAACCGACGGGAGTGCTTTTTTTATTAACGGGATTTCTCCAAAAAGGTGGAATGTCAAAGACAGAATGGCCGTTAATTTAATTACATCCTTAAAAACAGAAGATATAAAAGTGGCCTGGATTTCCGGCCGGCTCTCTAAAAATTTAAAGAAAAGAGCTGAAGAATTAGGGGTCGTTGAGGCCCATTCAAACATAAAGAATAAGATAACCCTTATGCGGAAAATTTGTGACAGATATAATATAAAACCGGAAAATTCGCTGTATATCGGAGATGATTTAGTGGACCTGGGGTGTATGGCGGCGGCCGGAGTAAGCTGCTGCCCTGAAGATGCTGTTGCCGAAGTAAAAGAGAGGGTGGATTATATAGCCGGAAAACCAGGCGGCCGGGGAGCGGTAAGAGAAATAGTAGAAAAAGTTCTCAAAGCCAAAGGATACTGGCGTAAGATAGTTGACAGCTATACGGAAATTTGAGCTTTAAAATATTTAAGAAATTTTATAAGTCGGATCCTATAAGACAGATCCGTCATTTACTGCTGACAGTTTTTTTGCTTGATTTTATAGCGGTTATAATAATTTTACCGCGTAAAGTTGGTCTGATGGTGGGGAAAGTTTTAGGTCTGGGAACCTGTTTTTTGGCTACGGCGTATAAAGAAAGAGTTGACAGTAATCTCAAAAAAGCGTTTCCCGGCAAAAGTCCTTCGCAAATAAGATATTTAAGAATAGAAACATATAAGAATATAGGAATGAATTTAGTGGACTTTGCCCTGCTGAATTTTCGTTCGAAAGAGTACTGGTTTAAAAGAATTGAAATTAAAAATGAAAAATATTTAAGAGAAGCTATTCAGAAGGGAAAAGGAGTTTTGTATGTTACAGCCCATACAGGTAATTGGGAGCTCATGGCGGCGTATCTTACGATGAAGGGGTACCCTTTAAATGTAATAGCCAGAGAAATATACGATAAAAGACTTAATAGTTTACTGGTAAATTTACGCAAAAAACGGGGGGTTAAAACAATTTACCGGACGGGGCGGGGTAATACCCGCAGGATGCTGTCCGCTTTGAAAAGAGGGGAAATACTAGGGGTTTTAATAGATCAGGATACCAAGGTAGGGGGGGTTTTTGTTAACTTCTTTGGCCGA
Organism: Elusimicrobiota bacterium; assembly: GCA_051745145.1. Classification (GTDB taxonomy): domain Bacteria; phylum CG03; class SLGR01; order SLGR01; family JAGXOG01; genus CAYZAK01. The sequence goes on along the minus strand of JBNJDT010000014.1, from coordinate 17,741 downwards.
TTAGCTCATACCCCTACGGCGGTTTCTCAATTTGCCAGGAGCGGAAATACGGTAGTTATACCCGGATTTATCTATAGAAAAGAAGATTATTCTCATACTATAAAATTGCAGCCTCCCCGGAAAGCGGGGAAAGACGTAAAAAAGGAGACCCAGGAATTTACCAAAATAATAGAGGATTTTATTCGCAGGCACCCTACCCAGTGGGTATGGATGCATCCCCGGTGGAAGACAAGGCCTGTATAGTGAAAAGAGAAAAAAATATATGAAAATAAAAAAAATCTTAAAGATTTTTGCAGTTATTCTTTTCTTATTTGGAGTCGGGTGTCAAGATAAGCCGGCAGAAAAACCGGCAGAAGAAAAAGACGGCCGGGCTATAAATAATTTCACTTTAGTAAAAACTGACGGACAGATGAGAAAATGGACTCTGGAGGCCAAACGGGCAGTATTTAAAGAAGATGAACAAGATTCCAAACAGATTTTAAATATACAGGATTTCAGCATGACTTTTCATCATCAAGACCGCAAAAACGATACTCTTTTAAAGGGCGAGCGGGGAGTTTATAACCGAAAGACACAAAAAATGAGAACCCTGGGGAAAGTAGTAATTACCAGAAAAGATAAGAAGATAACAACCAGCAATGTCCGCTGGGATCCGGAGGTTAAAAAATTTATTACCGATGAAGAGATTGAAATAAAAGATAACGGGAGAATAATTAGAGGACGGGGAATGGAGGCCAGTATGGATTTAGAAAAAATAACTATAAAAGAAAAAGTCTCCGGGACGGTTAAATAGCTTAAAACAATGAAAAAAGTAATTTCGCTGTTATTTGTATTTATTGCAGCTGCCGCCGCTGCGTCCTATGCCGCCATAGATATTGAAAGTTCTTCTATGGATATTCTTAAAAAGGGACAGGTAACAGAATTTACCGGCAACGTTATTATAACAGGGGAGAATTACCGGATAAAGGCCGATAAAGCTGTCTCATACAGAGAAAAAAACCGGGTAGAAGCTACCGGAAATATCCGGGTGGAGTACAGCACAAAGACCGCTAAACTTGAAGGATGGTGCGATAAAGTTATAATAAATCAAGTAGAAAAAGATATAAATTTATACCGGAATGTCAAAACTGTATACAGGTCCCGCAATTCAAACGAAAATAGGCGGGTGGAAATATTAGCTCGAAGGGCCTTTATAAATTATTCGGAGGGTTTAACGGCGGTGTATGAAAAAAACGTGGAAGTTAAAACGGAAAATACCCGAATTACCGCGGATACTGCCCGGTATTCAAGAAAAGACGGCGTATTGCAATTTGCGGGAAATGCTGCTCAGCCCCGGGCAGTTACTGAAACTGAAGAATTTAAGTCTGTTTATAGAGGGGATAAACTGAAATATTATATCAATAAAGGACATTTGGAAATTGACGGAAAGGCCCATACCAGGATATATTTAGATGAGTCTGAAATGTGAAGATTTGGTAAAATCCTATAAAGGCAAAAGAGTTGTGGACCGGGTTGGCATAGAAGTCAACCGGGGGGAAATTGTGGGCTTATTGGGCCCAAACGGAGCCGGTAAAACAACAACTTTTAACATGATAACCGGTCTTATTGACCCGGAGTCCGGAAAAGTGTATATGGAAGGTAAAGATATAACTAAATTGCCCATGTATAAGAGAGCTCTTATGGGGATAAGTTATTTAACTCAGCAACCTTCAATATTCAGAAATTTAACTGTTGAAGATAATTTGAAAGCTGTACTGCAGACAGTTTACAAAGAAGATAAGAAAATTAAAAAAAAGTGTAATGAATTAATAGATAAGCTGGGAATAGATAAAGTGCGAAAGAGAAAAGCTCTTCTGCTTTCGGGAGGTGAAAAGAGAAGAGTGGAAATAGCCAGGTCCCTTATACGAGATCCCGGTATTATGCTTCTGGATGAACCGTTTGTGGGGATAGATCCTATTGCTGTAAACGATATTCAGGGTATATTACATCAGTTTAAGGAAGATGGACTGGGGATACTTATAACAGATCACAATGTTAGGGAGACCCTGCAGATCATAGATAGAGCTTATATAATGTATGAAGGTCAGATATTAATGTCCGGTAACCGGGAGGAACTTTTAGATTCTCCGGCAGCCAGAAAAGTATATCTGGGAAATAAATTTAAAATGTAAAACCTATAAGGAGGTAGTTATTATGAAAGTTAATGTAACGGCAAGACATTTAGAATTGACACCGTCACTTAAAGAATACGCTGAAAAAAAAGTATTGAAATTAAAAAAATTCACGGAGAGAATTACCCAGGTTAAAATTATTCTCGATGTTGAAAAAGAGAGACACATAGTGGAAATACTACTTAACATAGCCCAGAAACGGATTGCCGGAAAAGCAGTAGCCGGGGATATGTATGCGGCTATAGATCTGGCCATGGATAAAGTTACCAAACAGCTTAAAAAGAAGGTTGATAAGATGAAAGAGCACAAGAATGCACCATCTTATTCTAAAGTTGCCAATTTAATATGGGATGATACAAAAGAAATAGAAAGTGAAGAAAGAACCGAAGAACCTAAATTGGATGAAGTTAGAAATATGAATATAAAGACCCAGACTACGGGGGAAGCTTTAAATTCATTACAAGAGAGGAAACTGAATTTTTGGGTTTATAAAGAAAAAGGGGAAGATACTTTTAATATAGTTTACACACAAGATGATGGTTCGTACGGTATGATGATATTACAGTAAGGAGAAGTAAAATGAGAATTAAAGAGTTACTTAATAAAAATTGTATTAAGTTGAATCTGGAAAAAACAGATAAATTAGGACATATAAAGGAAATGATTTCCCTTCTTGTTGAGGACGGAAAAATATCTGAGAAAAATGCCGATGAAATTTGTGATAAAGTGATGGAGAGGGAAAAGATGGGATCTACCGGGATTGGCGACGGCGTTGCCATACCTCATATAAAAACAGAATATGTGGATAAAATAGTTGGGGCCTTTGGCATTTCTAAAGAAGGCATTGAGTTTAATTCACTGGATGGAAAGCCCGTTTATTTATCCTTTTTACTTCTAACGCCCGAAGGAGAAAGAAATGAGCACCTTCAGGCTCTTGCAGAGATATCTGCTTTTTTTAAAGATAATCAGTCGCGCAATGAGTTAATGGAAATGGAGAATGAAAAGAAGGCATATAAATATATTAAAAAGTTGTAGAAATAATCATGAAAATAACTCTTGAAGAATTACTGAATAAGCTTCCGGCAAAGTTAGGAATGGAAGCTGTCGGTGTCCCGGACGGTAAAAATTATAAGATAAAATACGAATATATAAATGTCCTGGGACTGGAGCTGGTTGGTTTTCCCAGTAAATTAAAATCCGGTCAGGTTCAGCTGATAGATAAAAAGAGTATGACTTTTTTTAAAGAACTCGGGGAGAAAGAACAGGAAAAGAACTTAAAGAAAATATTTTCAAATAAAATTCCCTGCATAATTTTTACTGATGCGATTAAACCGGATAAAAAGATTCTCCGGATAGCTAAAGACAGACAGGTGCCCGTATTTAAAACCAGGACCGAAAGGTGGAAATTTGTAAGAGAAATCCACCGGGTACTGACAAAAATTTATGCTCCCAGCAAGAATCACCGGGGTACAATGATGGAAGTATTCGGTATAGGTGTTTTAATTATCGGGAAGAGCAATATCGGTAAAAGTGAGTGTGCTCTCGATCTGTTATACCGGGGCCACTGTCTTGTCGGTGATGATGTGGTAAAAGTAACTAAAAGATCGGGGAGCGTGGTTTTGGCCCGGGGCCGATATCCCATAGCTCACAGAATGGAACTAAGAGGTGTGGGAATAGTAGATATCATAAAATTAATGGGAATAGGAGCTGTAAAAGAAGTACAAAAAGTTGATATTATTGTGGGACTTGAAAAGTGGAGGGATGATAAAAGTTACGAACGGCTGGGTATAGAACAAAAATTCAGAAAGATTTTTGATGTAGAGATCCCCTATATAGAAATCCCTGTTGCCCCGGGAAGAAATACGGCAAATATGGTTGAGATGGCCGCAATGAATTACCGGCTCAGAAAAAGGGGAGTTATACCCGGCGAAGAACTGGACGAGCTGGTACGGGAGAGAATGGAAAATGAACCGCTGTAAGGAAAAAGAGCCGGATATAGTAATCATTACCGGGATTTCCGGAGCCGGTAAAAGCGTAGCTATTAAATCAATCGAGGACTTCGGCGGTTTTTGTGTGGATAATATGCCGGCGGCTCTGGTGTTGAAATTTGTAAAACTTATTAAAAGTTCTAACTATTCTGAATCTATCATTGCCCTGGGGATAGATGTTAGAAGTGAAGGTTTTATGGAGGATATTTTTAAAATTTTATCCAGGACGGAGGAGTTAGGATACAATAACGAAATTATATTTATGGAGGCTTCCGAAGATACTATTATAAGAAGGTATAATGAGTCCCGCAGGAGACATCCGCTGGATAAAGGGAAGGGCAGGTTAAAGGACGCTCTTAAAGAAGAGAAAAAAAAATTATCCCGGCTGAGAAAAGAAGCGGATTACATAATAGATACAAGCAATCTTTCTCCGCACCAGTTAAAACACAAATTAAAAGAGATTATTGTAGAAGAAAAAGAGCATTCGGTTCAGATTAATCTGGTTGCTTTTGGGTTTAAATACGGTATACCCACTGATATAGATATGCTGATTGATACCCGGCTTTTACCCAATCCCCATTACAAAGCGACCCTTTCTGATTTAACGGGAAACGATGAGAAAATTAGGGATTTTATACTTAAAAAAGATTTAAGCAAGCAATTTATTGATAAATATAAAGACCTGTTGAATTTTATCGTTCCCAGATATGTAAAAGAAGGCAAGACTTATATTAATATCGGAATCGGCTGTACCGGAGGGCGTCACAGGTCAGTAGTTGTGGCCGGCGAGTTAGCAAAATTTTTAAAAAGTAAAGACTATAAAGTATATAAGACAGATAGAGATATTGGCGAATGATATTATCATGAATATAGAAATTATTATATCAACCCACGGAAATTTCGGCAGAGAACTTTTAAATTCTGTTGATTCAATAATGGGTAAAACAGACGGGATAGAACAATTTAATGTTTTACGATCCCAGGCGTTTGATAAAATAAAAGAAGATTTTAAAAAATTGATGAACCGAAAATTAGAAGACGGTGCAATTTTAATTATGACGGATATGGTCGGAGGGACTCCCACAAATATAGCTTTACCCTATTTGAAAGAGGATACAGTTGAAATAGTTACCGGGTTAAACTTACCTATGTTAATAAAAGCGGTAAGCAAGAAAGACAAAATAAAAAATGTAAATCAGCTGGCCCGTATAGTTGAAGAAGCGGGAGTCAAGAGTATTTTAAACTGCAGGGAAAAAGTAGATAGTAAATAAAAAGTTATTATGAGCAGAGTTGTATACCGTATAGATGACAGATTAATTCACGGACAGGTAATTGAAGGCTGGGTCCATAATTTAAAGTTTACCAGGATAGTCATTGCATCTGACCGGGTGAAAAAAGACCAGAATTTTAAAGCTATTTTAAAATTTTCGGTACCGTCAGAGATTAGCGTTGATATATTCGGTATTGAAGAACTGGCTAATAAAATTAATAAGGATTATATGGATAAAGAAGATACTATAGTATTATTTGAAAGACCCAAAGATGTACTGGCCCTTTTAGACTACGGGGTTAGGATAGATTCTGTAAATGTGGGATGTATTCACTGTGAAGGGGATAAGTGCAAGCTTAAACAAAATATTGTGGTTAAGCCTTCGGATATAACTATTTTTAAGGATATAAATGCCATGGGTACTGTATTAGAGGGAAGGGCACTCCCCCAGGACCGAAAATTTGATATAATGGAGTTAATTGAAACAATATGAATTTATTACTTGCTGCCGCAGCGGGAAGTGTATGCGTAAGCGATTCAACGGTCGTAGGACAGTTTATGATTTCCAGACCTATATTTTCCGGACCGTTAATCGGCTTTTTGACCGGTGATATAATCTCGGGATTATTAATAGGTATGCTTATGGAGCTTATCTGGATAACGGTTATTCCCATGGGGGGAGCTATTCCCGCTGATTCTACCGTAGTAACAGTTTTGGCAACTTATTTTTCCAACAGTTCTTCAATCCCGACAGGTAAGTCTTATATGGTTTTTTTGGTTTTAATGCTGGTTCCCGTGGGAATACTTTTTAAAAAGCTGGATATTCTGCACCGGGCCCGGAATCTCTATTTTGTCAAAAATGTAGAGAAAAAATGTAAAGAACGAAATTTCAGTTATATAAACCGGGCCACGTATTTAAGCGCTGCTTTCTTTATTTTTAAAGCATTTTTATTTTTAGGCTCCGTTATGTATATCGGGCAGATAATTATTCCGGTCTTGTTTAGCTGGCTGCCCGGATTACTTAAGGACTCTTTTAATTTTCTATTTTATATAATTCCGTCTGTGGGACTGGGGACTTCTGCCACTATATTTATATTTAAAAAATCTCCGGGAGGGAAAGATCGGCGCGTTTATTAAAATTTATTTTAGAGCTTTTTTACTTCAGGCTACCTGGAATTTTGAGAAAATGCAGAGCCTGGGATTTTTGTATGCCATATTCCCCAAACTTAAAAAATTATATGGCGATGAAAAAGATTTAAAGGAGGCCTGTTTGCGGCATCTGCATTTTTTCAATACCCATCCGTATATGGCCATGTTTGTGCTGGGATATTCAGTGAGGGCGGAGGAGAAAATAAAACAGGGTAAAGAGTCCCCGGAGTCTTTAAATACTTTCAAAAGACAGATAGGGGGGCCGCTGGCGGCACTGGGTGATAAATTGTTCTGGTCTACCTGGCGCCCCCTGGTCGGGCTTTTAGGAGTTTTTGGAGTGATTTGCAGTTTGAGGCCGGACTACGATTTTCCTAAATACTGGGCTTATTTTGTGCCCCTGGGGTTCATTGTTATATATAATCTGTTTCATCTGTATTTTAGGGCCCGGGCTCTTTATTCGTCTTATACTAAAAGAACGGGTATAGCCAATGTTTTAAAGGAGATAAAAGAAAATTTGTTTATCCGGACATTGCCATTTATGGGTATGGGAATTATAGCCGCTATTCTTATGGTGGCTGTATACAACTGGGGCTGGTTAAAAGGAGGAAGTTTAATGGGAAGTACGGGAATAGTAATTTTATTGAGAAGAAAATATAAAAATATATCAGCTACAAAGTTACTATATTTAGTTTCGGCCGTGGTAATTGTAACGTATTTAATAATAAGGACAATAATATAATGCAAAAAAAGAAATTGGAAGTAACGAATGACTCCGGTCTTCATGCCCGGGCGGCGGCAAAACTCGTGGAACGGGCTTCGAAATTTGAATCCGATATTATTATAAGTAAAAACGGGCTGGAAGTAGACGGAAAAAGTATAATGGGCATACTGACTCTGGCAGTTAATAAAGGTTCAAAAATTCTGGTAAAAATAAACGGCGACGATGAAAAAGAGGCCCTGGCCGAGATTGAAAAACTGGTTAAAGGAGATTTTGGAGAATAGATATGGAATTAAAAGGGCAATAAATCATGAAACTTAAAGGTACTCCCGCTTCTCCGGGAATAGCAATAGGAAGAGCTCATCTTTTAGAGGAGGATAGCTATTGCGTAATAAAGAGAAATATAGGAAAAAAACAGGTAAAGAAAGAACAGACCAGATTTAAAAATGCTATTTCCGAAGCCAGAGAAGAGTTTAATCAGCAAAAAGATAGAGTATCCCGGGATATAGGGAAAAAATATTCCCGGTTATTTGATGCCTACAATCTTATACTGGAAGATCCGCTGTTATATAAAGATACTCTTAATATAATTTCCGACGAACGTGTAAACGCCGAATATGCACTTCAGTCCGTGGTAGACAGGATCACTAAAACTTTTACCCTGATGGATGATGAATATATGAAAGACCGGGTAAATGATATCCAGGATGTCGGCAATAAGGTGATGCGCATTCTTTTAGGACAGAATCAGACTACTTTAAAAGATATACAGACCAGGGTAGCTTTAATTGCTCATACTCTTCATCCCAGCGATGCTGTAAAAGTTAGAAAAGAAAAAGTTATCGGATTTGCTACGGATATAGGGGGGAGAACTTCCCATATTGTTATAATGGCCGAATCTTTAAATATTCCGGCCGTGGTGGGATTAAAGAGAGTATCCAGGGAGGTTTCTCCGGGGGATTTAGTTATAATTGACGGGAACACGGGGTTTGTATTTATAAATCCCGATCCTTCTGTTATAAGAGAGTATAGAAAGAAAAAAAGTGAACTTAGAGAGGATAGAAAGCGCTTAGTTAAGTTACGGGATAAGCCGGCGGTAACCAGATGCGGGGAGAAGGTGACGATTTCCGCAAATATAGAAGAGGTACAGGAGGCTGATTATATTTCTGAATATGGTCCCGACAGCATAGGTTTATACCGGACGGAATATCTTTATTTAAACCGGATGGATTTACCGTCCGAGGATGAGATTTATGACAGTATAGTTAGCATTTCCCGGAAAATGTCCGGTAAAAAAATAGTGGTTCGTACAGTTGATCTGGGTGCGGATAAGTTGTCCGCCCAGCTTAAACTTTCTCCGGAGAGAAATTCATTTATGGGGATGAGAGGCATAAGGCTCAGCCTGGCGTATCCCGGGTTCTTTAAAACCCAGTTGAGGGCTTTTTTAAGGGCGTCCCGGGATCATGATATTGCCTTAATGTATCCTATGGTAACTACGGTTAAAGAGCTTAGGACCGCAGAGCATATATTAGATGAAGTAATGCATGATTTAAGATCTAATGATATAGATTTTGACGATAATATCGAAATTGGAGCTATGATAGAGACCCCTTCCGCTGCCCTGGAGGCTGAAATTTTTGCCAGAGAAGTAGATTTTTTCAGTATAGGGACAAATGATTTAATACAGTATACCCTGGCCGTTAACCGTATCTCAGAATCAGTATCTTATATGTACAATCCGGTGGATTTAGCAGTTTTAAGACTGCTTGAACACGTTATTAAAACAGCCGATGAAAATGATATATGGGTTAGCATGTGCGGGGAAATGGCCTCGGATACCCTGTATACGGAGTTACTTTTGGGAATGGGACTTCGAAAATTTTCTATGAACGCTATGGCTATTCCCAAAGTAAAGCAGGTAGTGAGAAAAACCACTGTTGAGCGTTCCAAAAAGCTTTTTCAAAAAGTGAAAAATTTTACTGCCAATCAGGGTATTTCTAAAGTTTTAAGAGAAAGCAGGGACGAGCTTTTTAAGTTAGATGCTTAATTTTACTGTTATCGCCCATATCGATCACGGGAAGTCAACGCTTTGCGACAGAATTCTTGAACTAACCGGGGACCTTAAAAAAGGAAAGCACAAAGATCTGATTCTCGATTCTATGAACTTAGAACGGGAGAGAGGCATAACTATTAAAGCCAAGGCGGTGAGAATTTTATATAACGGTGAACTGCTTAACATGGTTGATACTCCCGGACATGTCGATTTTTCCTATGAGGTATCCAGATCTTTGTCCGCCTGTGAGGCGGCCGTTCTTGTGGTTGACGCATCCCAGGGAATTCAGGCCCAGACTGTGGCAAATTACGAAAGTGCCAAAGAAAACGGGCTTAAAATCATTCCTGTTTTAAATAAAATAGATTTGAAAAATGCCCGGCCCGATAAAGTTGAACAGGAATTGACAGCTTTAATAGGAGAAAAGAGGGAGATACCCCGGGTCAGCGCTAAGGAGGGCTGGGGGGTGAAAAAACTTATGGACAAGATAATCCGGGAAGTTCCGCCTCCCGCCAAGACAACTAAAAATAAAAGTGCGGCTCTGGTATTTGATTCCGTGTTTAATTCTTATAAGGGAGCTATTGCCTACGTAAAAGTGACCGGGGGCCAATTTGAGATCGGGGATGACATCCAGTTTTTAGCTACAAAAGAAAAATACGACATTAAAGAACTGGGCTATTTCGGGGTGGATAAGATGCATAAAGTTAAAAAATTAGAGGGCGGGGAGATCGGTTATATTATCTGTGGGATGAAAAATCTCGATAATTTAAAAATAGGGGATACGGTTACAACTTTAACCGGGGGAGTAGATAAGCCTTTAAAAGGGTTTCGGGAGCCAAAACAGTTTGTTTTCGCCGGGTTTTATCCTATAAATAATTCCGAGTATCCGAAATTAAAGAAAGCTTTGAATAAGCTCAGTATCAATGATACTTCTTTTACTTATCATCCCGAGGATTCTCCCAGCCTGGGCCCGGGTTTCAGGTGTGGGTTTTTAGGCGTTCTGCATATGGAAATAATAAAAGGCCGCCTGGAAGATGAGTACGATCTTAATATAGTTGTCACCAGGCCTCAGGTGGAGTACGAAGTTGACGGAGAGATTGTGGACAATCCCATGGATTTTCCGTCGACCGGCTATGATTTAGTTAAAGAACCTTACGTAGAATGTACCGTGATAACTCCGGATGACTATATGGGGAATGTATTTGAACTTTTTGAAAGCAGCTACGGGAATCATCTGGAGATGCACTATATAAATCCCCAGAGAGTTATAGTAAAATATGAGCTTCCCCTGAGAAAAATGGTGGAAGAGTTTTACAGCCAACTTAAATCGGTGAGCCGGGGATACGCTTCTTTGGATTATAAACACATAGGGTACAGAGAATCCAATTTGGCTAAATTGCAGATACTTGTAAATAAAAAAGAGATAGATGCTTTTTCGTTTGTAATGACCGAAGAAGAAGCCCGCATGCGGGGCAGAGCTATACTAAAGAAACTTAAAGAAATTATACCCAAACATCAGTTCAAAGTTCCTCTTCAGGCTAAGGTGGGAAAAAATATAGTGGCCCGGATGAACATTCCGGCTCTGAGAAAAAATGTAACTGCGGGACTTTACGGGGGGGATATAACCCGGAAAAGAAAATTACTGGAACAGCAGAAAGAGGGAAAGAAGAAAATGAAAAAAATCGGTAAAGTCAATATTCCCTCGGAGGTATTTTTAAAAATAAAAAGTTATGGAGATTAAACTTTTTTATATAACTCTGGGGGTTATAGTAGTAAGATTTATAGCCAAATGGGGGGTAAATAAATACCGGCAAGGGTCCCGTTATAAAATTTTTAAAGAATTAAAAGAATGGGCCAATGCCGGCCTGTGGGCTGTTGTAATAGCCCTTTTTGTTATGTCATTTATAGTGCAGGCTTTTAAAATACCCTCCGGCTCTATGAGAGATACTCTCCAGGTTGGAGATCATTTATTCGTGAATAAATTTATATACGGTATAAGGCTTCCTTTTAATAAAGAAAAACGTATATTGAAATTTAAGGAACCCGAAAGAAAAGAGATAGTTGTCTTTGAGTATCCGCCGGATCCGTCTAAAGATTACATAAAAAGGTGTATAGGCTTACCCGGAGAAACGGTCCAGATAAAAGATAAAAAAGTATATATTAACGGAAAATTATTAGAAGAAGAGTATGTCACTCACAAAGATCCCAATACATATCGCAATGCCGGCTATGTTCCCGATAATTTAAGAATCAGGGATAATTACGGTCCAAAGTCCATTCCGGAAGGCAAATACTTTGTATTAGGGGATAACAGGGATTTTTCTTCCGACTCCAGATACTGGGGGTTTTTACCCGAAAAGTATATTAAGGGCGAGGCCCTGTTTTTGTACTGGCCGCCCTCAAGAATGGGTTTTATAAGATGAAAAAGAAGGTTTTAGCGGTGGATATCGGAGGGACTAATACCCTGCTGGGTTTAATGGACGAAGAATATAATTTGATAAATATAGATAAAAAGGATACTCCTTTTTCAGGCGAAGAATTAAAAGCTTATTTAAAAAAATATTTACAAAAAATAGATCCGGAGGAAATTGTGGAAATTGGGGTAGCCCTTCCCGCTTTTCTTAAAAAAGAAAGTGAGAAGCAAATTAATATTCCCAACCTGGATTTAAAAAATTTGGGGCTGGCTTCTTTCTTTTCGAAACTCGATCAAAAATTTTATACTGTGAATGACGGAACGGCCGCGGCCTGGGGCAGCTACATTACGGAAGTGGAGGATGATACAGATAAATTACTGGTGATGACACTGGGCACGGGTGTGGGGGGAGGGATCGTTATTAATGGCGATTTATTTACGGAGGCCGGTGAAATAGGACATTTAAAAATAGACCCCGCCGGTAAAACCTGCGGCTGTGGAAGCCGTGGCTGTCTGGAAACTTTTATAGGAGGAGAGTACATACCGGAAAATGCCCGGGAGTGGTTTGACGTTGAAGTTAAAAGTTCCAGGGAGCTTTTTGAAAAAGCGGAAAGGGGCAACAGCCGGGCAAAAAAATGCTGGGAGAAGATAGGGCGTATTTTAGGTTTTTCTCTATCCGGGTTAGTTAATGTCTTCGGTTTTCAAAAGATAATACTGGGTGGGGAAATAACCCGGGCCGGAAAATATTTTGTTAGTGAAGTGAAAAGAGAATTAAGATATAATCTAATGAATTTATATTCCCAAGAATGTGAATTAAAAATATCAAAATGGAAAGAAAAATTAACCCTTATTGGTACAGCGGCTTTGGCATTTAGCGGGAATGAGAAATTAAGGAGGTAGGTAGTAATGGATAATAAATTTTTATTAGTTGTGGTTACTGTGCTGTTAGCAGGGTGTGCGGGTACCCAAAAAGAGACGGTGATTGAATCTGCCGAACCAACAGAAGAAGTTTCAAAAGCAACGGATGCAGAAAAAGAGTCTTCCCAAAAAGATTGGCCATTAATTAAAGACGGAACGGTAGTATTTTATTTTGAGCGTTCTCAGACTGAAAATGTTGCTGTAGCAGGTGATTTTAGCAACTGGAACAGGGTTCCCCTGGAAGAAGTGGAAGATGGTATATTTAAAAAAGAAATTTCTGTAGATCCGGGCAGATATCAGTATAAACTTATTGTGGACGGCAATTGGGTAACCGATCCTGAAAATTCCAAGAAAATTTCCGACGGCCGGGGAGGCAAAAATTCACTGCTGGAAGTACCCGAGAAATAAGAGCTTATTTTAAAGATGGGTTTAATTTCTGATAGGTAAATTAAGGTTCGGGAACCGGAAATTTCTTTTGGGGTCCCAATTATACGATACCCGGCTGTATTGTACTTTTTTTCTTTAAAATTTTCAGTTTTGACATTACAATAATTAATAATATACTCATAACATGAAAGCAAAAAATATTACAATAAGAAAAAAAGGTCCATCAACAATAGATTCTCCACTGAAAAACCGGGCCCGGATTCAGTTTGTATCGGATGAAGACAGTGTGGTTTCCCGGTTACACAAAAAAAATTTAAATTCAAAACTGAAAAGTGGAGAGCTCGAGTTTTTTGAACTGGCCGGCCCCCGGAAAAAAATATATTATAACCCCAAAAATTTAAAATGCGGAATTGTATCCTGCGGCGGGTTGTGCCCGGGTATTAACGACGTAATAAGGGAACTTGTAGTTGGACTTGACAATGGCTACGGCATAAAAGATGTGGAGGGTTTCAGATACGGGTACCGGGGACTGGCCCGGGCCGATGATATCCCCCCTTTAAAGCTTTCTGCCGGTCTGGTTGATTCCATACACCGGGACGGAGGAACTATACTTTCTTCTTCCAGGGGGCCCCAGGATACCGAAGAGATGGTAAATACCCTGATCGAGCGCAATATTAAAGTGCTTTTTACCATCGGCGGAGACGGGACGATGAACGGGGCTCATAGAATTGCCGGTTTAATAGAAAAAAAAGGTCTGGATATTTCAGTTATAGGCATTCCTAAAACTATTGACAATGATATCCGGTTTGTAAAAAACTCCTTTGGATTTGAAACCTCTGTTCAGGAAGCCGCTGATATAATAGACAGCGCTCATACCGAAGCCAAAGGAGCCCCCAACTGTATCGGACTGGTAAAAGTAATGGGCAGAACATCGGGTTTTATTGCCGCCCATACAGCTTTAGCCAATAGAAATGTCAATTACTGCATTATTCCGGAATTGCCTTTTAAGATGACGGGGCCGGGTGGATTTCTTGAAGTTTTAAAAAACAGGATAGAAAAAAAAGACCATGCCGTTATAATTGTAGCTGAAGGCGCCGGTCAGGAGCTAATGTTAAAAAATCAAAAAAATGTTAAAAAAGATAAATCAGGCAATAAAAAACTCAGGGATATAGGGCGGTACTTGTCCGGCGCGATAAAACGTTTTTTTAAACAGGAAAATACCGAAATAAATATTAAGTACTTCGATCCCAGTTATATAATACGGAGTGTCCCGGCTAACGCCACAGATTCACTCTACTGCGTGCAGCTTGCTCAGAATGCGGTACATGCAGCTCTTTCCGGGCGGACGGATATGTTAGTAAGCAAATGGAACGACCACTATGTTCATGTCCCCATGTCCGATGTAATTCACGGCAGAAAAGAAGTTAAATCCGGCGGACGATTGTGGCGTACAGTTATGGAAGCCACCGGACAACCCTATTCTATATTTGAGAGCGTTTGATTCCCAGCTGCATAGACAATCCTTCTAAAGTGAAAAATATTAAAAATCTAACAATAGAAAAATTAAAGCAGCTCTTAAATAAGTGGGATTATCCTTCTTTTCACGCCCAGCAGATTTTTAACTGGCTGTACAGCAAAAGAGCAGAGAACTTTGATGAGATGACCAACCTTTCCAAGAAATTAAGGAAAAAGTTAAAAAAAGAATTTTCACTGAATTTTATTGAACCCGTAAAAAAGAATTTTTCAGAGGACGGTACCGTAAAATTTCTATATAAATTAGAAGACGGTAATAAAATAGAAACAGTGGTTATACCCGAAAAAAATAGAAATACTTTATGTGTTTCTTCGCAAGTCGGATGTAAATACGGATGTAAATTCTGTGTCAGCGGCGTGCCGGGATTCAAACGGAATCTTAAAACGTATGAAATAATTGATCAGTATCTGGTAACCCAGAAGTATTTAGAAGAAAATAATATAACTAATATAGTATTCATGGGAATAGGGGAGCCGCTGGATAATTTTGAAAATACGGTAAATTCAATAAAAATATTAAGTAATAAACCGGGAGCCAATATAGGACGCAGAAAGATTACTGTATCGACCTGTGGGGTGGTCCCCGGTATAAAACGATTAGCTGATGAAATTAAGGGGGTAAATCTGGGCGTATCCCTTCATACGGCTTCGGATAAAAAGAGAAATACCATTATGCCCGTAAATAAAAAATATAACCTCAGGAAACTTATTTTTTCCTTGAAAGATTACGTAAACTCCGGCGGCCGGGAAGTAACATTTGAATATTTACTTATGGACCGGTTTAATTCCCAAAAAGAAGATGCTCATCAGCTGGCCAGATATGTAAAAGGGGTAAACAGCAAGTTAAATATTATACTCTACAATGAAAATAATTATTTTGATTTAAAGCCCCCCGACCGGGAGACGGTAGAAAATTTTCTGTCGGTACTGGATAACTACAGAATACCCTATACTTTTAGAAGTCCCCGGGGAAGAGATATAGAAGCCGCCTGCGGACAGCTTAAAATTAAAGATGAAAGTTAAAGTACAGGTACTGGGAAGCTCAAGTAAGGGAAATGCCACGGTTCTGTGGAACGAAAAAACCGCCATACTGGTGGATTGCGGAATGGGAAGAAGGTATATTGAGAGGAACTTAAACAGATTAGATATAAAATTTTCTCAAATTCAGGGGGTTTTTATTACTCACGGGCATTCCGATCATGTTAAAAAATCGTCTTTGCGAATGATGGTCCAAAAAAATATAAAAGTATTTTGTCACGAGGATGTGGCTGAGGTTTTAAAACTGAAATATGAAATTGCCAGGACGGCAGAAAAAGAGAATATTTTGAGGACTTTCAGGTCCGGAGAAATTATGGAATTTAATAAATTCAGGGTGAAAGGGTTTGAGGTGGTCCACGATACCCACTGTTACGGTTTTAATATTATTGCCGGCAGCGGCGAAAATCCTAAAAAGATAACTGTTGCAACGGATCTGGGCTGTACGGACAACGGTATAACAGATAAATTTATTAATTCGGACGTTATAATAATAGAGTCCAATTACGATAGGGGTAAGCTTGAGAATTCACCGCGGCCGGGCTGGTTAAAGGATCGAATAGCGGACAGGAGTCATCTTTCCAACAGAGAGTGTGCAAATTTTGTCAAAAAAGTTTTGGAGAAGTCCATAGTCAAGCCCCAAGCTGTTATTTTAACCCATATAAGTCAGGAGTGTAATACCGGTCTGTTAGCCCAGAATACTGTTAGAGAAAATATTCCTTTGGAGAACGGCAATGTCACAAAAGTGCTTCTTTCTTATGAGAAAAGACCCACAGAAGTTGTCAGTCTGTTTTAAATATGCGGATAATTTTACACTATAAAAATGGATAAAAATAATCCCCCCTTCTCTCATGTGATAAAAAGGGACGGTTCTAAAAAACCGTTTACTAAAATTCGCATAACCAATGCCATATACAGAGCGGCGATTGCCACCGGGGGCCGGGAACTTAAAATTGCCGAAGAGCTGTCCGAGCAGGTAATAAAAACGCTTAAAGAAAAAGTTCAGCCCGGCAAGTACCCATCCGTTGAGCAGATACAGGATACCATTGAGAAGATACTGATGGAAAACGAATTTACCGAAACTGCCAAAGCCTTTATCCTTTACAGGAATGAGAGAAAGAGAAACCGCAGTAGCAAAAAATTAAGCGGTAACTATAAAACCAGAGATCTCATTCCCTGGAAAAAAGTCTGGTATTCTCTTAACTGGTCAATAGATCATAATCTTCTTACAGTAAAGGATTTAAATAAAAAAATAAACTCGGGAAATTTTAATGAGCTGGTAAGAGATTGCGAGAAGGCCTATAAGCTGGATATTATCCGGGGAGCCGATACTATTTTAAATAAGTCCGGCAAGATAAAACTGGTAATAATAGCCGGTCCGTCCGCCTCGGGAAAGACTACCACAACAAAAAATATTGCCCGTTATTTAGAGTCCGAAGGTTTTAAATTTGTACCTTTTCACGTGGACAATTATTTTCGCGATATAGAGTTTCATCCCAAAGACGAAAACGGCGATTACGATTATGAAATACCCGCTGCTTTGGATATGGAACTTTTAAATAAACATTTAAAAGAATTGTGCCGGGGCCGGGAAATTGTACCGCCGGCCTATAATTTTAAAACCGGAAAACGGGAGGGAAAAGGAGAGCCGGTCAGTTTAGATAAAGGGGAACTTCTTTTAATAGATTCCCATCACGGACTTTATGAAGATATGACTAGGGGTATTTCAAATAACCGTAAAGTTAAAATATATGTTGAACCGCTTTTGCAGATGCGGGGTATGGACGGCGCTTATTACCGGTGGACGGATTTGAGGTTGATAAGAAGAATGTTAAGAGACCGCCGGGAAAGGGGAGTAAAACCTATAGATACCTTAACCCACTGGAAATACGTAAGGCAGTCCGAATTGCAATATATTATGCCCCATATTTCGTCAGCCGAATATGTAATAAACAGTTCTCTGCCGTACGAGCTAAGCATCTGGAAAAAGAAGATAGGTCATATTTTTAAAGGATGGGTAAAAGAGGGAAAAGAAAAATTTAAAAATTTTGAAACTGCTTACAACCGGGCGATAAGAGTAAATAATATGTTGAAAGATATTGCCGAACC
>JBNJDT010000013.1:0-34663 GCA_051745145.1 Elusimicrobiota bacterium | reverse complement strand
AATATGAAAAATACAGTTTTAATAGTTGATGATACGGAAGAAAATATAAAACTGGCAGAAGCTTTTTTAACGCCGGAAGGGTATGATATTGTGAAGGCGTCTACAGGAGAAGAATGTCTTGAAATTCTTAAAAAAGAAGAAATAGATATTATTCTGTTGGATGTACTGCTTCCCGGCCGGAGTGGTTTTGAAGTGTGTTCGGATATTAAAAATAATGAAAGTACGAAACTTATACCTGTAATAATGGTTACCGCGTTGAAGGAAAAAGAGGACAGGATAAAAGGGATTAAGGCCGGAGCAGATGATTTTCTGACAAAGCCCGTGGACCGGGCCGAGATGAAAGCCAGGATTAAATCGCTTCTGAGAATCAAGGATCTCAATGATAAGTTAAAAAAAAGTTACGAGGATCTGAAAAAGACTGAAAAGCTCAAGGAGGACCTCTCCGATATGCTGGTCCACGATATGAATAATATATTGACAAATATCAGTCTGAATTTGGAAAGTATTTCCATGAATGAAAACATAGAGTCCGGGGTAGTGGAAGATCTCAATCGAGCTTATGCGGGGAGCCGGGAGCTTATACAGATGGCGGCCAACCTTATAGATATAAGCAGGATGGAGGAAAACGCACTCAGCCTTAAAATAGAAAAAGTGGATGTTGGAAAATTGCTCTCAACTTGCGCCGACGAACTTAAGGAGCTGGCAAAGATAGACGGCAAAGAGATCCGACGAATTATCGACGTTGAAGGAGTACTCTCGGTAAAAGCGGATAAAAGTCTTCTGAAAAGGGTAATAATTAATCTCCTATCCAATGCCCTAAAATACGCCCCTAAAAAGAGCGCGGTAACAGTACGAGCGAGCTTTTCCAAAAATTCTGAATTTAAGTTATCCGTATCTGATAAGGGCGAAGGAATATCGTCTGAATTTAAGGAGAAAATTTTCGGCAAATACGAGCAGATGGCCTCCAGAGAAGACGGAGTAAGAGGAGGGAAAGGACTGGGGCTCTATTTTTGCAGGATGGCGGTGGAAGCACACGGGGGAAGGATATGGGCTGAGAGTAAAAGTGGTAAAGGCAGTACCTTTAAATTAGTGCTGCCGGTTTAAGGGGCGTTTAAGGAGGATAATACGAAAAGAACGATAATATTAACAGGGTTGTTATTTTTTATGATACCCGGCCTGTTTATAATTACCGGACGGGCCGATAAAAAATCCCGGCCGGACTGGATAGCAAAACCTCCGCTGCCCGACTCCGAGTATGTATATTTTATCGGGATAAAAACAGATGCCCGTTCCATTGAAGCGGGCCGGACGGCTGCGGCCCGGGATGTGATGAACCAGATCGTGGAGTATATAGGGATCCGGGTTACTTCAAAGATGATATTTCAAAAATCCGAACTCATAACCCGATTAAACGATGAAATCAGGACCTACGGCCGGGCAAATATACGAGGAGCTGTAATTAAGGAAATGTATTATGAACAAAATATAAAAGAAGGAACCTACGACGTATATATCCTGACCCGGTATCAAAAAAAAGAGATAGAAAGAGAAAAAGAAAAGTTACTTAAAGTCAGTCAGCACTATAACCGTGAAATCAATAATATATCCGCTGAAATTCTGACAGAATTAAAACGAGGCAATATTACTAAGGTATATATCGGAGAGTTTAAGGAACTGCTCAGCCGACGGCGATACGCTTTCAGCAGTATTTTGGAGAACGGGTTTAAAACAAATTTGACCGGGAAAGGGGTGGATGTAACAGAAGATGAATCCGCCGAATATCTGCTGACCGGGACATACTATACCCGGGGTAACGACATTAAAATCAGCATAAATATCTTTAATAAAAATACAAAGATCAGTGTATTCGCAAAAACTATCTCCGTGCTTAAAGATTCGCTGGAGCCCGGCTGGCTCGATGCCGGGCAACAGGAAGATCGCTTCTTTTCTGAACTGAAGAGGGAACCCGCGACGCCGGGACGGTTCGGAGATTTACGGATTACTTCCGACCCCGTTGGGGCAAAAATATTTATTGACGGGGAGCCCTGGGGGAAAACAGACATAGATATTCATCATGCTCCTGTCGGGCTGCATAATATTACCCTTATTAAAGACAAGTACGGGGTATATACGGAAACCGTTGATATTAAGGAAGGGAAAGTGTATAAAATTAAAGTTACGCTGGAAGCCCAGAAAGGAAAAATGCGAATCAGGACAAATCCTTCCGGAGCCGAATGTTTTGTTAATGAAGAATATTACGGTAAAACACCCAAAAAAATAAGTGGACTGCCCATCGGAAAATATAAGGTTACCGTAAAAAAGAAAAACTACAGAGAACACAGCCAAGAGGTGGAGATTATGGATGATACAACTGTCGAAAAAATATTTGAACTGGATGAAAAAGACGGGGCTCTGTTTATAACGTCGACTCCGTCCGGTGCGAAAGTCTATATTGGGTCCCTGTTTAAGGGGCTAGCTTCTCCTCTTTATATAGAGAAAATTTCTTCAGGCAAACATGTTCTGAGAATAGAAATGAAAGGGTATGAACCGTGGGAAAAAACAGTGCGGGTGAGAGCTTTCAAGACTGAGACCATATCAGCGCAATTAAAAAAACTCAAAACAGGAACAGTTAAAATATTCAGCGCGCCAAGCGCCGCTACTATATATATAGCCGGCACAGAAAGAGGATATACACCGGCAGATTATGAACTGGAACCCGGGGTATATGAGGTGGAAATAGATAAGACTGGATACGAAAGCTGGTACGGTACAGTGAAGGTTAAAGCTGGTGAGGAAATAAAAATTTTTAAACAGCTGCCAAAATAGATGGTTATTGTCAAAAATAAAATAGCTGAGATTAACCGGCGTCTCCAGAAAGATACCGCGTTTAAAACTGAAGAAATAACGGATAAAAAACGGCTGCAGGAAATGGAGCGATTATTAGCGGACGCCAAAAGCAGATACGCAAATAACGCGAAAGTCAAAAAGATAATATTGGAGAATGCGTATATAGCTGAATTACGGATATTATCTGTTAAAAGAAAGCTCTATCCCGGTCGCCGCGCATACAGAGAAGGAGATATAATATCGGATGACGGGCAGATCCCGGTGTCTCTGAATGAACTGCCTTTCCGGAATCCTCCGAGGGGGTTCGCAGAAGGCAGCGAAATAAAGCAGATGGTGCCCGGCTCGGAATATGTTGTGGACTGCGGTAAATGCCGGGGCAAGGGCAGAATAAATGAAAAAAAGTGTTCCGTCTGTGAAGGATCCGGCAAAACTGCGGTATGCGTATATTACGGGACATCTTACTTGCCTCAAACAATTAGCGCAGTTTTTTATCCGGGAAATATTCCCCGGAAAAAAATAAAAAAAGAGATAGGAAGATCTGTTTTTGACGGTATTATATACGAAGAGGGTAATAATATTAAAAAAGCCTGGAATGAGCTGACCGAATTCGATTATGCCGGCGGTGCGATAGAGGAACTGACGGATTTCCTGAAAAAACAGTTCAGAAGGGAAGAGGCTACCGTAATATACAGGATCGGCCTGAAATTATGGAAATTTAAATTAAAAAAGGCCGAATTTTATTATAAAGATAAAAAGAGGGAGGCATGGTTCAAAAAAGATGGCAGACTCATTTTTATAAATAAACCGAAGTTTTACCGGGCTAAAATCTTTCTTACTTTTTTAGCCGTAGCCGCGATCATTATAAACATATTTATGTATATATCAAAAGCGGGATATTTCAAACCCCAGGTGTCAGGCCGGGTAGCTTCAAAAGCGACGGGCGCGTTGAAGAAAAGTAATCCGCCGGAAGAAAATTTTGAGGTACCGGCCCCAAAAAAACGGTCTGTTCCCGAAAAAATAACAAAAAAGTCAAAGAAGAATAAAAAAGATACGAAAAACGATTCCGCACCGGATAAAACTGTCGAATCGAGAAAGGTATATTTCACTAAGGCCGCTTCCCAGTTTAAATCAAAAGAGCTGGAGCGGGCCTACAAAAACATAAACAGGGCAATAGAATTAAACAGAGAACTGGATGGCGGGACAAAGATAGAGCCTTCAGCCGGAGAATTATATTTACTAAAGGCCAGAATACTTACAAGTTTTGAAAATTATGAAGACGCGATTGTAATATATGAAACAGCCCTGTCCCATGATCCCGATAATGAAGTGATCGGTGAAGAACTTGCAAGAGTCAAACGGATAGAATCAATACTTGAAAAATATAATGAAAAATAATAATTCCAAAAAAACAATACTGGTTGTTGATGACGAGCCGTTTATAAGGGAAATTCTGAAACACGGTTTGAAACACGAGTATAAGGTTATGACAGCGGATAACGGATTGAAAGCCCTGAAACTGATAAAAAAGACAAAACCGGATCTCGTAGTACTTGATGTTGACATGCCTGTTATGAACGGTATGGAAGTTGCCTGGAAATTACGAAAGAGCGAAAACAGCAGCAAGTACGGCGACGTAGCTATAATTATGCTCACCAAAAAAGGTAAAGGATCGGATGTTGAAGACGGAGTTTCCGCGGGAGCGGATGTTTATCTTCCCAAACCTTTTAATCTGGCAAGACTTTCCGAAAAGATAAAAGTATTGCTGGAAACTGTATAAGTAAAAAATATAAATTTGTCCATTTTACTTATCTATTTCTTTAAGTATAATAAAGCAAAATGAATCAGAAAAATAAAAAACAGGAAAGCAACTGGGAATTTTCTGTAAGAATACTGCAGGATGTATCCCGGACATTCGCCTTAAATATAAATAAACTGGAAGGTGATACCCACAGAGCGGTTTTAATAGGGTATCTTCTCTTCAGGATAGCGGATTGTTTTGAAGATTCACCTTTTCAGGGGGAAGAAGAGAAAGCGGAAAATCTTCGCCGTTATATTGAGTTATTTCAAAAAGATTCCAGAGAAGAAGCGCTTTCAATATACAGGGAATTAAAAGATATCTGGCCTGAAGATTCGCCTGAAAGAGAGCTTCTCATGAACGGGGAAAAGGTTTTTGATGTCTATTTTGGGTTTTCTCCCGAATATAGAGAAATAATTAGCCGTCATATAATTGAAACTTCAGAGGGAATGGCAGAATTCCAGTTGAAAAAAGCCCGGTCTGGAAAGGAATTATATCAGCTTAAAGATACTAAGGAGCTGGAAAGATATTGTTATTTTGTTGCCGGAGTTGTAGGTAAAATGCTTACAGATATTTGCTGCGTACGAGAAAACATAAAACCGTACCGCGAAGAAATGAAGAAGAACGAAGTTAGCTACGGGATTAGCCTTCAACTGATAAATGTTTTAAAGGACTGGCAAAAAGATATAAAACGGGGCTGGCTTTATATTCCGAAAACTGTTTTTGATTATGAGGAAGGAATTCCTGAAAAGCTTGAAGTGGTTACTCCTTTAATTGACTTGGTTATAGATAAGCTTCACGAAGCGTTATCCTACATTAAAAGTATTCCTGAAGAAGAATTGGACGTCAGGCTTTTTAGTATAATCCCCGTTGTACTTGCGTATAATACTTTGCTATATATGTTGAAGGGAAAAGGCAATAAAATTACCAGGGAAATGGTTTACCAATTACTGGAAGACAGTGAAAAATTTGCCGCCGATAACAGCCTCCTGGAAAAAGATCTCAGAGAAAAGACCCAAATTTTATCCAACCTGTCCCGTAATAGTTAACGGCGAAGTACTTAAACTTCTTTCTTGCCGAAATATAAGCTGCAAAATTAAATTAACTGTTTTAAAGTGGAGCATAACCCGGGAATAATCGAGTAAATTTTAGATTTTTTAAATTTTGTAGTTAATAAAATAATATTTCACAAAAAGAGATAAATTTTGTATAAATTATCTAGGTATTGTGGAATTTAAATGTTTAAACGGGATTTTAGGCTCTTGAATATAAATTGCAAATTTATTACAATACTTTTTTAAAATAGTAAGGAAAATTAAGAGAGAAACTAAAAGGAGTAAAATTAATGGCTATAGTTAGTATGAAACAATTATTAGAAGCTGGTGTACATTTTGGACACCAAACCAGAGATTGGAATCCGGCAATGGAACCTTATATCTTCACCGACAGGAACAGGATCCATATACTTAATCTGGAAAAAACCGTAGAAGAACTTAAAACTGCTTATAATTACGTAAGAGAAACAGTGGCAGAAGGCGGGGATATACTTTTTGTATGTACCAAAAAGCAGGGCAGTGATATAATTCAAGAAGTGGCCGAAAAATGTGGTATGTACTACGTTAACTATAGATGGTGGGGCGGCATGTTAACGAATTTTGAAACCATTTCAAAAAGTGTGCAGAGACTCAATAAGTTGGACCAGCTTGAAGAGAGCGGAGAAATTGAACGTCGTTCAAAAAAAGAACAGTCCAGACTTAAAAAAGAGAAATCTCGTTTAGAACGAGGTCTGTCCGGCATAAAAGATATGAAAAGATTGCCCAGCATGTTATTTGTTGTGGATGTAGATTTAGAGGAGATAGCTGTAGCCGAAGCAAAGAAACTAAAAATACCTATTGTTTCTTTAGTGGATACAAACTGCGATCCTTCTGATATTGATTACGTCATCCCGGGAAATGATGATGCTATAAGATCGATTAAACTCATTACAGAAATTATAGGTGATGCAGTGATGGAAGGCAAAAATATGCGGGCGAAAAAGGAAGAAGAAGCTGAAAAAGCAGCTAAAGAAAAATCAGTTAAAGAAGACATTGAAGAAGAAATGTTGAAATCAAAAAAATCAAAAGATAAAAAAGAAACTGATACTCAAAAGCCAAAGAAAAAGGCGAAGAAAAAGAAAGAGACAAAGAAGAAAACAAAAAAGAAGAAAAAAGCAGAGAAGAAAAAGACAAAAAAGAAAAAAACAAAAAATAAAAAAAGTAAAGATAACAAAGTAAAGGAGAATAAAAATGAGTCAGATAGAACAGATTCAGAAACTGAGAAAGATGACGGGAACGGGGATAATGGATTGCAAGGAAGCGCTGGCTGAGAGTGATAACGATCTTGATAAAGCAGTAGAGATATTACGAGAAAAAGGTAAAGCAGAAGCAGCTAAAAAGGCTGATCGCGAAGCTTCCGAAGGGATAGTATATTCATACATACATCCCGGTAGTAAAGTGGGAGTATTATTAGAGTTAAACTGTGAAACAGATTTTGTGGCCCGGACGGATGAATACAAGGATTTTGCCAAAGAAATTGCCATGCAGATTGCTGCTGCTTCTCCACGGTGGGTTAAAAGAGAAGAAGTTGCTGAAGAAGAGATTGAAAAAGAGAAAGAAATAATGACCAAGCAACTTAAAAAAGAGGGCAAACCCGAGCATATTTTGGATAAGATTATAGAGGGAAAGTTAAACAAATTTTATTCACAAAATTGTCTTTTAGAACAGGAGTATATAAGAGATGACAGTAAAACCATTAAGGAGCTTCTCCAGGAGACAGTATCTCAGTTGGGTGAAAATATAAAAATCAACCGTTTTGCCCGGTTTGAAATTGGGGAATGAAATATAAGCGGATTCTTTTAAAGCTGAGCGGACAGATGCTCGGCGGAGAGGGCCGTGGGTTTTCACCCCGGTGGGCCAGCAAAGCTGTTCAGGAGATAAAATCAGTACAAAGCCAGGGAGTTCAGGTAAGTGTACTTGTAGGAGGAGGAAATTTTGTCAGAGCGAGATCCTCACAGGGGCTTTCCCGGATTACCGCTGATTTTATGGGGATGACCGGAACAGTTTTAAACGCCCTCGGTCTAAAAGACATATTAAAAAAGGCCGGTATAAAGGCCAGAATACTCAGTGCATTAAATGTTGAAAAAATTACTGAAGATTTAGTAATTGAAAATGCCGTTAGTTATCTTGAAAACGGAGAAGTGGTTGTCTTTTCGGGAGGAACCGGTTCACCTTTTTTCACTACTGACACGGCAGCTGCGCTCAGGGCCTTGGAAATAGATGCCGATATTCTGTTAAAAGCTACTGATGTGGACGGGGTTTATACTGACGATCCGGCTAAAAATGCAAAAGCAAAGTTATACAGTGGCTCTATAAGTTACCGGGAAGCTTTAAATAAAAATCTAAAAATTATGGATAGTTCAGCTTTTTCAATATTATCGGAGAATAAACTAAAAGTTCATATATTTAATTTTTCTAAAAAAGGCAATTTAAAAAAAGCAGTTAACGGCGAGGATATCGGAACCGTTATTGAATGAAAAATTGGAGGTCTTATGCGGGTAAAAAAAATAATAAGTAATACCAAGAAAAAGATGAAAAAAACAGTGGAAAGATTAAAAAAAGAGTTGCGGGGAATCCGGACCGGACGTGCTTCTGCGGCTCTCTTAGAGGGAATAAGAGTAGATTATTATGGTTCAAAAACCCCTATCAATCAGCTTGCCAATATCAGTATTCCCCAGCCCCGGTTAATTGAAATTAAAGTCTGGGATGAAAATGCCCTTAAACCACTTGAAAAGGCAATAATTGCTTCCAATTTAGGATTAACTCCTAGCGTTGACGGAAAGGTAGTCCGGTTACAAGTGCCTTCCCTGACCTCTCAAAGAAGAGAAGAGCTGATTAAAAGAATAAATGACATTACGGAAGACTTTAAGGTAGAAATAAGGAATATTAGAAGAGCCGCTAACGACAAGATAAAAAAATTAGAGAAGAGTGGTGATATTTCTGAGGATAAAGCCTACCGGGATCGCGATAAAATCCAAGATTTAACTGATAAATATACAGAAAAATTAGACGAATTACTTAATAAAAAAGAAAAAGAGATAAAAAAAGATTAAATTTTCCAGTTTTATTCCTGTGAAACTTCTCTTTTTATATAATATAGTGTGCTATTCTCTATTTAAAAATAATGACAATTGGTACCACCAAAAACATTCCTGATCATGTAGGAATAATAATGGACGGCAACTCCCGGTGGGCTAAAATGCGGGGATTAAGTGTAGATAAAGGTCACCAACAGGGAGCAAAAGCAGTAAAGGGAATCGTAAAACAGGCCGTAAAAGCTGGGATTGATTATTTGTCCTTGTACGCTTTCTCCACTGAGAACTGGGAGAGGCCTACTGAAGAGATTCAAACTCTTATGGACTTGTTTGTAATATTTATAAATTCCGAAGTGGACAGTTTAATGGAAAACAATGTAAAATTATTATTTGCCGGGAGACGAGATAAATTTTCCGATAGAGTAAAAAAGACTATGGATGACGGAGTTGAGCGAACTGCCCAAAATACCGGTTTAAATCTAATTATTTGTGTGGATTACGGCGGCCGGCGTGAGATTATCGACGGCCTGAAAAAAATGGAAGATAAATCTCAAAACAGCGGGGGGATAAGTTCTGAAAAATTAAAGAAAAATCTTTATCTGCCTGAAGTACCGGATATGGATTTAATGATAAGGACCAGCGGGGAGAAGCGGATTTCTAATTTTATGCTTTGGCGTATAGCCTATGCCGAGCTTTATTTTACGCCGGTACTCTGGCCCGATTTTTCCAATGAGGAGTTTAATAAAGCCATCAGAATCTACCGGCGCCGGAACAGGCGGTTTGGAAAGAGAGTCTAGTGCGCAAAAAAAGGATAATTTCGTCAGTAGTTGCCATACCTATTGTCTACTTATTTATACTCTGGGGCGGATTTGCCTATTTTATGTTAATTTCCGCTGTTATTTTAGCGGGCCTCGTTGAATTTTACAGAATGTTAAAAAATAAGAAGATTCCGGTAACCCCGTGGTGGGGTATATTTATATCTCTGGTTTTACTTGTTAATGCCTATATTATTACAACCGGTAAATATATAACCTGGGATAAAGATTTTTATACTTTAATAATTACTCTAACGGTACCGGGGCTGGCAGTAATTTTAATATTAAAAAAAGATATAAAAGAAAGTGTGGCAAATTTAAGTGCGACAGGTTTAAGTGTTTTTTATATAACCTGGTTATTTATTCACGCAATTTTTTTAAGGGAAACAAAGCCCTACGGGTATGAGTTTACACTTATTGCGGTGGTGTGTACCTGGCTGGCGGATATAGGGGCATACTTTATAGGAATGAAATTTGGATACAGGCGGGCCCGGTTGCATGTAGCCAGCCCCAACAAGAGTAAAATAGGGGCTTATGGAGCTGTTATTTGTAGTTTTCTGGCCGCGGTACTTATGAAATATATTTTAAAATTGGATTTTGTGGGGATAGCGGAGATTGGAATTTTAGGCGTAATTATAGGTATTATGGCTATTTTGGGGGATCTTACTGAATCCATGATTAAGAGAAGTTTAGATTGTGATGATTCGGGCAAATTTTTGCCCGGTCACGGCGGGGTTTTAGACAGAGTGGACAGTTTTATGTTTACTATCCCGGTAGTGTATTATTATTTAAGATGGCTGGTAGTTTGAAATGAATATAGCAATTTTAGGTTCAACAGGTTCAATAGGCGAAAGTACCGTAGATGTGGCAGTTAATCTGTCGGATATTAATGTTACGGGTATTACCGCCCACACCAATATAAAAGTGTTGAGAAATAATATAAAAAAGTTATCTCCCGGGGTTGTGGTAATAACTCATGAGGAATCTTATAAAACAAATATAAAAAAACTAAAGCAAGAATTCCCCGCAGTAGAATTTTTATCCGGAATGGAGGGGGTAAAAGTTTTAATACAGAGAGAGGATGTGGAATTAGCGGTTAATGGCTTGAGCGGAATTGCAGGTCTTATCCCCACCTTAGATGCCCTTGAAGCCAATAAAAAAGTAGCTATAGCTAATAAGGAGTCCATAGTGATGGGGTGGTTTTTAATTAAAGAGAGCATGAAATATCCTTCCCAGCTTATTCCCGTTGACAGTGAGCACTCGGCTATATACCAAATGTTAACTCAAGAAAATAAAAGAGATTTACGCCAAATAACTTTAACTGCCTCCGGCGGGGCGGTATATGACAAGACAGTCCGGGAACTTGAAGAAGTGGATATTAAGGACTGTTTGAAACATCCCAACTGGGATATGGGGGTGAAAGTTACTGTGGATTCAGCTACTTTGATGAATAAAGGTCTGGAGGTTTTAGAGGCTCACAATCTTTTTGATCTGGATTTTGAAAAGATAAATGTTTATATTCATCCTCAGTCCGTGGTCCATGGCTTAATTGAATTTGAGGACGGTACAGTTTTGGCCCATCTTTCCCGGGCGGATATGAAAATTCCCATACAGTATGCTTTAACTCAGCCGGGCCGTAAAACTACTCCCGTTTCCAGGTTGAAAGTGGAAGATTTAAAGAATTTAAATTTTAGCAGACCGGATACGGAAAAGTTCCCCAGTCTGGATTTAGCTTTACAGGCTGGAAAACAGGGCGGTGAAAAACCGATCTTGCTTTGTGCTGCGGACGATGTGGCTGTAGAGGCTTTTTCAGAGGGACTTATAAAATTTACAGATATACCCCGGATAATAGAAGAGACTTTAGCTGAGAATTTTAGTAATTCCATAAAAGATATACAGACTTTAAAATATGTTTATAAGAGGGGGCAAAAGTATGCCCGAAAATTAATTAACGGAGAAAATAAATGATTACTGTACTTGCCATAATACTGACATTTTCCATAGTTGTATTTGTTCATGAACTGGGCCATTTTATTGTGGCCTTGAATATAGGGGTAAAAGTTGAAGCTTTTTCGCTGGGTTTTGGACCGGAAATTTTGGGTAAAACTCATAAGGGGATAAGATACCGGCTTTCCCTGTTGCCGTTAGGGGGGTATGTTAAGATGAAAGGGGAGACCCCGGTTGAGGAAGGTTCAGATGACAGTGACTCTTTTATTGCCCAGTCTCCCGTTGACAGGTTAAAAGTTTTATTTGCCGGTCCGTTTATGAATTTTCTCACCGGAGCGTTAATCTTTTCTGTGATAATGTATTTTATGGGTTTACCCCAGGCAGTTGATGAGGCAAAAATAGGTGGTATTATAGAGAATTCCCCTGCGATGGAGGCCGGTATTAAAGAAGGGGATAAAGTATTAAGTATTAACGGTACAGATACTTCCACCTGGGAAGATGTCACTACGACAATTTCAAAAAATATAGAAAGTGAGTTAAATTTAAAGATAGAAAGAAACGGGGAAATAATAAATGTAACTACGCAGCCGGATTTTATGGAACCCCAGGGCCGGAAATTAATAGGAATTTCTCCCGTGATTGAAAATGTAAAACCCGGACTTTTAAAGTCTTTTTATGAAGGATTTAAGTATACCGGCTATCTTATTATTAAAATTTTAAATTCAATCTGGGAGATGATTTCCGGTCAGATAGCCCCGGAAGTGGCCGGCCCGGTGGGTATCGGGGGGCTAATTTCTGATGCCGCCGGACGGGGGCTGAGCCATTTGTTTCAATTTATAGCCATTATCAGTATTAATTTGGGGCTAATAAACCTTTTCCCTATTCCCGTTCTTGACGGCGGGCATATAACCTTTGCTTTAATAGAAAAATTAAAAGGCAGTCCGCTGGACGAGAAAAAAGTGGGTATTGCCAATATGGTGGGATTAGCTCTTTTGCTTTTGCTTTTAATATTTGTGACCTGGAAGGATATAGCCAGATTATTCCTTTAAAATGTTAACCCGAGAAATACAAATAGGCGATTTAAAACTGGGAGGAGACAACCCGGTTAGAGTTCAGGGGATGTTAAAGGAAAAGTTGGATAATCCTCAAAAATTAATTGAAGAAGGCAAAAGAATGATTGACGCCGGTGCCGAGCTTGTAAGATGCGCTATCCCCAAAAAAGATATTGCCCGTTCCGTTTACAAAAATTTAAAAACCCTGGGCGTGCCTCTAATAGCGGACTGCCATTTTCAATCCGGTATAGGAGAGCAGGCATTGGAGGCGGGTTTTGAAAAAATAAGAGTAAATCCGGGAAATACTTCCCGGGAGGGAATATTAAAGATTGTAGAATTAGCCGGCAAAAAAGACAAGGCCATAAGGCTGGGGTTTAACACCGGGTCCTGCGCGGCTGAAAACGGAGTAGAGCTGGCCCGGATGGCCCTGGAATGGGATAAGGAAATTTTTAAAACAGGATTTAAAAATTATCTGGTCTCTCTTAAATCTTCTTCCGTTAAAGATACTATAGAAGCAAACCGCTATTTTAGCGTTTATTCGGATACACCGCTGCATATCGGAGTAACGGCCACCGGCATGAAAAAGATAGGTTTAATTAAATCTTCGGTGGGGGTAGGATCACTGTTAATGGACAAAATAGGGGATACCGTCCGGGTTTCTATTACCGGTGATTCAAAAAAGGAAGTGGAAACGGGTATGATTTTAAAAGAACTGGCCGGGAATAATATGAAAAGACTGGAAATAATTTCCTGTCCTGCCTGTTCAAGGTCCCATGCGGATGTACAGAAAATGGTTAATAAATTCACCGATAAACTCAAAAAAGAAGATTTTAAAAGGCCGTATAAGATTGCTATAATGGGATGCGAAGTTAACGGCCCCGGAGAAGCAAAAGAAGCGGATATAGGCATTTGCTATACCCGGAAAGGCAGTTTATTTATATCGGAAGGCAACATTGAAGGTAAAATAAAAAGAGGAGAGGAGTTGAGTAAATTATTAGAATATTTACGTAAGTTATGAAGAAATCCAGAAAATTTTCACAATATTTTGTACCGACCTTAAAAGAAGACCCCCAGGAAGCTGAAATACCATCGCATAAGTTAATGGTCAGGGCGGGGATGATCAGGAAACTGGCTTCGGGAGTTTATGAGTTCTTGCCCCTTGGCTGGAAAGTAGTTAAAAAAGTTGAGCAGATTGTCAGGGAAGAAATGGACAATATCGGGGGACAGGAACTTATAATGAGTGCCATGCAACCTAAATCACTGTGGGAAAAAAGTAAACGGTGGGATCTTTATGGGGATGAGCTGATAAGATTTGAAGATAGAAAAGAGAGAGAATTTTGTCTGGGCCCCACCCATGAAGAAGTGATAACTCATATAATAAAAAAGAATGTCGATTCGTATAAGAAACTTCCTCTGCTGTTATATCAATTTCAGATGAAATTCCGGGATGAGATCCGGCCGAGGTTTGGAATTATGAGAGCCCGGGAATTTTATATGAAAGATGCTTACAGTTTTGATACTACAAAAGAGGGCTGCCAGAAATCCTATCGCGATAATTACGAGGCGTACAGTAAAATATTTAAGCGCTGCGGCCTTGACTTTAAGATAGTAGAGGCCGAAACGGGAAATATAGGGGGGGAATCTTCGCACGAATTTATGGTGCTGGCCGATACCGGAGAAGAGATAGTCACATTTTGTGACTGCGGTTACGGAGCCAATAGAGAACTGGCCGGGTATGAAAGGGAGGAGATCCCCCAAAAAGAAGGGGAACCAGAAGAGCTGGAACAGGTACATACTCCCGATGTGAGAACTGTAGAAGAAGTAGCCGGTTTTATGGATAAAAATCAGCGGGATTTCATAAAAACATTGATTTATAATTCTGATAACGGTCCGGTAGTATGTCTGGTCAGGGGAGACCATGAGATCAATGAAAATACTGTAGGAGAACAAAATCCCGGTTTAGAGATGGGAACTCAAAAGCTTATTGATGAAGTTACCGGCGGACCTTTGGGTTTTTCGGGTCCGGTGGGTCTTAAAAAAGATAAAATACATAAAATATATGCCGATCGGGCTGTACTTAAAATAAAAAATGCCGTTAGCGGCGCCAATAAAAAAGATTATCATTTAAAAAATATTAATTACGGCCGCGATTACAAGGTAGATGAGGTAGGGGATTTCAGGAAGGTTATAGAGGGAGATAAATGTCCTAAGTGTGGATCTGGACTTAAATTCAAACGCGGTATAGAAGTCGGACATACATTCCTATTAGGTACAAAATACTCTGAGAGCATGGATGCTAAATTTACAGATTCTGACGGCAAACAGAAAGAT
This sequence comes from Elusimicrobiota bacterium, assembly GCA_051745145.1. Lineage (GTDB taxonomy): Bacteria > CG03 > SLGR01 > SLGR01 > JAGXOG01 > CAYZAK01. The sequence continues at coordinate 19,747 of JBNJDT010000013.1, read as the reverse complement.
ATAATAATGGGGTGTTACGGTATAGGGGTTACCCGAGTAGTGGCTGCGGCAATAGAGCAGAGTCACGATGAGGACGGAATTATATGGCCCAAGCCGCTTGCTCCGTTTGATATTACCATCTTACAGATAGGTAGTAAGACAGATAAAATATGTAAGGATTTATATAACAGGTTAAGTAAAAAATACGAAATTCTCTGGGATGACAGACCGGAAAACCCCGGCGTTAAATTTAAAGATGCAGAATTAATCGGTATCCCGGTTCAGATTATTGCGGGAAAGAGTTTCTTAAATAAAGGAAAACTGGAAGTACAGTTAAGAAAAGAAAAGAAAAAGACTTTTGTGGAGCTGGAAAATCTGGATAAATTTTTAAGTAACTATTTTGAAAAGAAATAAGGAGCGAGGTACTTAACCAATATTGTGAAAACTAAGTTTAAAAGTATAGCGATTTTTGCAGGAATTGTAACTCTGTTAACTTTAAATTCAGCAGTGTTTGCTAATGATAGAGAAGATAAATTAGAAAACGACAACTGGAAAATACGGGCTAATGCAATTAAAGGTGTAGCTGTATCTGATATTGAAGATAAAGTGAATTTTTTACGCAGATTCATAAATGACGAAGACTATCGCGTGCGTAAGGCAGTAACCGGAGAGCTTAAAATTATCGGGGGAGAAGAAGTTATTCCCCCGCTTACAGAAATTTTAAATAATGATTCTAATTCCGGGGTCCGGATGGAGGCTTTAAAGGAACTGATTTCTATCGGAGAACCTGCAGTTAGTTCTATAGGGGAGGCCTTAAATGATGAGGATGAGAAAATAAGGCTTAAAGCCCTAAAAACTATACTGGCAATGGAACAGGATATAGCAGTTGAATATGTACCGGAAGCTATTGAAGATCCCAGCCCCCGGCTAAGAGAGCTGGCTATAAATAACCTATATAATATAGCACTGGATATTTCTACCGGATCTGTCCGAAATATGCTTATTAAAAAACTGGGTAAAGCTATATATGACGGTAAAAAAAGTCTCCGGCTGTTAGCTATAGAAAAGATTGCAGATTTGGGCGGGGATACTGCGGTTGAGACTTTAAAAGAGGGGTTAAAAAGTGAAGATAGGGCTACTAAAATGAAAACTGTCAAGGCAATGGGAAAAATAGGTACTCCCAATATTGTAGAGCCCCTGGCTAATTTTATCTCGGAAGAAGATTTTGATATTAAGATGAAAGGAATTGAAATACTCGGCACAATTGATTCGGCAAAAGCGCTGGAAAAAATTACGGATTTTATCGGGGATGACAATTATAAAATAAGAAAAAAAATTATAGCAATTTTGTCCAGCCGGGGGGATAAAACAGTTGTTGATAATTTGAAAATGGTTTTAAAAAAGGATCCCAGTTTCCGGTTGCGAAAAAATGCCGTATATGCCCTGGGGTCAATAGGAAATAAAAAATCTAAAAAAGCAATACATATAGCATTAGAGGATTCTAAAAAAGAAGTTCAGCAGACCGGTATATCATTGCTGGGGGATATACAATCTTCTGTGAGCGTGGATGCTCTGGGAAAATTATTTCTTGAAGATAGATATTTTAGAGTAAGTATAAGTAGAGCCTTTAAAAAGATAGGTGACAGAAGAGCTTTACAATATTTATTAGAAGTTCTTCCCCAGGAAAAGACTGAAATTAAAGCAGCTATAGAAGAAACCGTTGAATATTTGATAAAAGTAAATAAATAATTACGGTAATGGTATAAATCTAATATATGAATAAAAAAATAAAAGAAAATATTAAAAATATAAAATTAAATCCCGCTCCGTATTTAAGGGATGAAGTATCGATGGCGTATATGATGAGGTGGACCTTTATAGCTTTACTTTTTCCGGTTGCCGGCAGCATATATTTTTTCGGTACCAAAGCTTTTTTCTTAGTTATAGTCTGTGTAATTTCTTCAGTGATAACAGATATTTTATGCAGCTTTTTAAGGGGGAAATCAATAAATAAAGAACTGGGAAGTTCGGTTGTTACAGGGTTAATTTTAGCTCTTGTATTACCGCCTTCATTTCCACTTTGGGCTGCCTTTATAGGTGCAGTTTTTGGAGTGGGAGTTACTAAACATATTTTTGGGGGGCTGGGTAAAAATATTTTTAATCCTGCTTTAATGGCCCGGGCTTTTTTAACGGCGGCCTTTCCCATACTTATAACGACATATAATATATCTCCCCGGCAGGTATCATTTGTTGAATCTAAAACCGGTAATATTGAAGCTACTTCTAAAGCCACGCCCTTAACTAAATTTAAATTTGAAGATAAAGGAAAGGACCGGGTGAAAATAGTAGCTGATGGAAGTACTAGTAAAAATTTTATGTTAAAATATTTTTTCGGCTCCCATAAGGGCAGTAACGGGGAGACATCGGCTCTTTTGATACTGATAGGGTTAGCGGTCTTACTTTGGAAAAAGATTATCGACTGGAGGCTGCCGCTGTCTTATTTTCTAACTATTATAGTGTTTTCCGCTCTTCTGTGGGGTATAAGTCCCCAAAATTTTTTAGATCCGCTATCCACTATTTTTTTAGGCGGAGTATTGCTCGGGGGAACTTATATGGTGACCGATCCGGTAACAACGCCCGTAACAGGCAAGGGTAAGTGGGTTTTCGGTATAGGAGCGGGTCTGCTTACTTTATTAATAAGAAATTTCGGGGGGTATCCCGAAGGAGTTATGTTTTCAATTCTTTTAATGAATGCCGTAACGCCTCTTATAAACAGATTTACCAGGCCCCGGATATACGGAACATAGGTTAACTTTAATTTAAAAGAACTGGTGTTTTTATTTGGGAGAAACTTTTTTATTGGGAGTTGGTGAATTTTTTAAATTCCCCTTTTTGGACAGTGCCCTGGCAATCCATTGAGTACTTTGAAAGTTATTAAAAACAATCATAAGAATTACCGTGACCGGAACTGCCAGAAACATCCCCGCTGTACCCCAGATAACCCCCCAGAAAAGCAGAGAAAATATAAGTACAAGTGGACTGACATTTAAAGACCTTCCCAGAAGAGCCGGATCCAGCAGGTTGCCAATACCAAACTGTAAAATGAAGACTCCGATTAATATAATAAAAAACGGTTTTAAGGTATCGAACTGTAAAAGTGCTAAAAGGGCAGGCATTAGTGTAGCGCCGATGGAACCCAGATGGGGTATAAAATTGAGAATAAATATCAGCAGGGCCCAGAATTCAGCAAAATCCAGTCCCACCCATCTCATAATGAGCCAGGCCCCGACGGAAGTAATAAAACTGAGCAGGGTTTTAACTCCGACATATTTTTTTATATCTTTGTCAATCTGGGAAAGTATATTATCTATCTTTTGTTTTCTCTGGTCTTCACCGGAAATCATCTTAATTTTATTGCTGAAATAACGCTGTTCTAAAAATAAAAATATCAGGTAAATAAAGATAAGTCCTATATTGCTCATTAAACCGGTAAGTTCACGGGCTATTCTTTGCATGAGTACGCCTATATTTATCTGTTCGATAAACTGGGTAAGGGCCGGAACTTCTTCTATCTCAATTCCCAGCGGAAGATCTACCAGCATTTTCTCAAAGTTAAAGAGCATTTTTTCAAGATTGGCCTGGTACTGGGGAGCTATCTGTATTATACTGGAGACGCTTGTAGTGATAATGCCGGCTACTGTATTAAAAATAAAACCGAATATTACAAGGGTTAAAAGTATTCTCAACCACCGGGGGATGTGCCATTTTTTAAATTTAATCCGGGACAGGGAGTATTCAACTGTTTTAATAAGATACCATATAAGAATTGCGAAGACCAGGGGTATCAAAAGACTGGCGGCATTGGTAAGAATTAAAACAATAATAGTTGCCACAATCAGCCATGAAGCGGCTAAGAAAACTCTTGGATATTTTGGGGTTACATTTTTATTCATATAATTTTATAATTTATTTACAATTATTTTATAACTATTATAATTCTATCAAGAAATTAGTAAAATGTTAAGTGAATAAAATATTTGGAGACGGTTAATAAAGTGCTAAATGCAAGTAATTTAAAAATTTAATATAATAAATAAAATGGAGAAAAGAAAAATTGAGTATAATAAAAAAACTTGACACAGTTAAATATTACCTATAAACTAATATTTTAACAGGAGATAAAAATGGAAGTATATTTAGATAATAATGCTACAACCCAGCTTGCCAAAGAGGTAAAAAAGCGGATAAATAAAGTTACAGATATTTACGGCAATCCTTCGTCCCTGCATAAGTACGGAAACCGGGCGCGAAATATTGTGGAAAAAAGCCGAGATAAACTGTCAAAAATTTTAAATTGCTCCGCGGAGGAGATAATTTTTACTTCCGGGGGGACCGAAGCGGACAATATAGCTATTCTGGGTTATTTAAAGAATTCCGAAAAAAAACATATAGTGACAACCAGAGTGGAACACCATGCAGTTTTAAATGTTTTTAAATATTTAGAAAAAAACGGCTACGATGTTACCTGGCTTGAAGTTGATGAAAACGGCAGAATTTCTCCCTCCCAACTTAAAAAAGCTTTAAATAAACAGACTGCTTTGGTCAGCATTATCCTGGCCAATAATGAAGTGGGAACTGTACAGCCGGTAAAAGAAGCGGTTAAAGAAGTTAAAGATTATTCTGAAGATATTATGGTACATACCGACGCTGTCCAGGCTATGGGTAAGATGGAGATTAATGTATCTGATATGGGAGTGGATCTACTCTCATTGTCCGGCCATAAATTTAACGGTCCCAAAGGAACCGGCTTATTGTATCTAAAGCAAGGGGTGAATTTGTCACCAATAATGTTTGGCGGCCATCACGAGCACGGGTTAAAACCCGGCACAGAAAATGTTCCGGGCATCGCCGGTCTGGCCCTGGCTGCAGGGATGGCTTCGGGGGGATTAGAGAGTACAACTAAAAAATTTTATCGACTTAAAAAGAGATTATGGAACGGTATAAGTGAAAAAATAAATAATGTACGGTTAAATGGAAATTTTGACAATACTTTAAGCAATACTTTAAATGTAAGTTTTAAAGGTGTGGAAGGAGAATCTATAGTTATGATGCTTGATATGGAGGGTATAGCTGTATCTACGGGCTCGGCCTGCACTTCCGAGACTTTAGAAACCTCACACGTACTTAAGGCCATGGAGGTAGAACCAATCTTTACCCAGGGGGCAATAAGATTTTCGCTGGGAAAAGATAATACAGAAGAAGAAATTGATTATGTAATTAAAAAATTACCCCCGATAATAGATAGATTGAGGAAAATGTCACCTGTAGGTGAAATATAAAATAAAAAATGTTTAATCAACTAAAAAAAGATATACAGAATGTATTTAAAAAAGATCCGGCAGCTAAAAATATAGTTGAAGTTGTTTTGTGCTATCCCGGTCTTCACGCCATCTGGACTCATAGGATAGCTCACTGGCTGTACAACAAAAAAGAGTATGTGCTGGCCAGGTGCATATCTCAAATTTCTAAATTTATAACGGGAATAGAGATACATCCCGGGGCCAAGATAGGACCGGATCTGTTTATAGACCACGGCAGCGGAGTTGTAATAGGGGAGACGGCCGTAATAGGACCTGATTGTCTTATCTATCAGGGCGTAGTTTTAGGGGGTACTAGTTTAAAAAAGAAAAAAAGACATCCTACGCTGGGAAAAAATGTTGTTATAGGAGCAGGTGCTATAGTTTTAGGACCGGTAAAGCTTGGTAACAGGTCTCGGGTGGGGGCCGGGGCGGTTGTTGTAAATGATATACCCGAAGGAGCTACTGCGGTTGGAGTCCCCGCAAAGGTGGGCCTGGGTTTTTCCGGTAAAGATATTAAATCTTTGGAACACGGTAAACTGCCCGATCCGGTTGCGGATGCGGTAAAGTATTTTATAAAAGAGCAGGATAAGTTAGAAGAGAGGATAGAAAAACTGGAAACTCTGGAAGGGATAAAGTCCCATATAGATGATGTTATGGAACAGAAAAAAGAAGAAATAATGGCTGAATTTACCTCTCCGGATGAGGATAATTTTGTAAATGGAGGAGGGATTTAATGAAGGCCGGGAAAATTTTAAATATTGGATTAATTCTTGGGGTATTTTTTTTAATTAGCGGATGCAGTCAGGTTGGCTCCAAGGCACCGGATTTTACCTTAAAGAGGGTTAACCGGGCCAGGAAAATATCTTTGAAATCTTTCCGGGGTAAACCGGTATTCTTGGATTTTTGGGCTTCCTGGTGTCCGCCGTGCAGAAAAGGTACTCCGTATGTGAAAAGGCTGAGCAGAGAGTTTTCAAATCAGATACAAGTAATAGGAATAAATATGGATCAGGATATTAGTGCAGCCCGCAGTTATATGAGAAGTAAAAATATAGATTTTATTAATTTAAGAGATAACCAGAAAGTTTCGTCATCGTATAAAGTATCCGGAATTCCGGCTTATTTTATAATAGATAGCGAGGGCCGTATCGTCAAAACCTATTCCGGGTTCCGGTCCGGATATTACGATGAATGGAGAAGAGAAATTCAGAATATTTTGAACTAGTATAGGAAAAATTTTTTATCCTGAATATTTTAAAATTAAGTAGATATGTCAGTGATAAAAATTGTAGATGATAATTTTGTAAATAGAGGAGGCATATAATGATATTTAAAAATAGTATACTAAAAATAATTTTAATTATGGCTATTATTTCAGGGGCAGCCTGCGCACAGTCAGAAGACAAGGGAAATGAAAAAACAGAAAAACAAAGAACAGAAAAAGAAAAAAGTGCGAAAGGTCCGATAGCTGAAGATTTTACTTTAGAGAGAATAACCGAATCTGGCAAGGTGACGCTAAGTGACTATCGTGGAAAACCGGTTTTCTTGGATTTTTGGGCTTCCTGGTGTCCGCCGTGCCGAACTTCTACACCGTACGTCAAAAAATTAGAAAATGATTTTGGCGGTGAAATCCATGTGATAGGAATAAATATGGACCGCGATATGAACGAAGCAATAAATTATATAAAGGAGAATGAATTACAATATCCTAATTTAAAAGGAGACCCTAAAATAGCTGAGGACTATAGCGTCACGGGTATTCCGTCTTTTTTTATAATTGATTCTGAAGGAAAAATAGTACAGAGTTTTCAGGGATACAGACCCGGGTATTACGATGATTGGAAGGGGAAAATAAAAAAGCTTATAGAATAGAGTTTATTTTAGTGAAATAGTTAACAATTTAAAATAATTTTTAAAAGTTATTTCGGTCCCTAATAAATTGCAGGGAAATGCCTTTCTTTAATTACTTTTATATATAAGTTAAAATTATTATTTTAGCATATATCTTAGTAGGAAAAGGAAAATATAAAGGAGTATGTAAGATTAGTATATTATGATTAAATTTAGCGAAAAAGTAAATCATCCATATGAACGGTAAAAAAGTTGCTGTTGCGATTTCGGGGGGAGTGGATTCGGGAACGGTTCTTTACCTTTTAAAAGAGAAAGGTTATGATGTGACAGCTTTTTACACTGAATATTTTAGCTGTCAGGATAAGTCTCAAACACAGAAAGCCTGTTGCAGCCGTTTAACTTTGAATAAGGCCAGGGCAACTGCCGAATTTTTAGATGTACCTTTTTATAAGCTGGATTTAAGAGATAAGTTTAACAGCCAGGTAATTGAACCGTTTGTTGAATATTATAAAAAGGGATTGACTCCCAACCCCTGCGTGATGTGCAATGAAAGACTCCGGTTTTCGACTTTACTCAGGAAGATTAAAGCTCTGGGTATGGATTATTTAGTTACCGGACATTATGTACGCCTTGAGGGAACTGATTTATTTAAGGCATTGGATAAAACTAAAGACCAGTCATATTTTCTTTACAGTGTACCAAAAAAGGTGCTGGGTAATGTGAGATTCCCCCTGGGTAATTACAGAAAAAGTACGGTAAGAAAGATTGCAAAAGATGCAAATTTACCTGTAGGAGAATCCCCTGAATCCCAGGATTGCTGCATATTGAAAGGTAATGGGCTTCCGGATTTTTTAAAAAGACATATTGATATGAAAGAAGGTAATATAATAGATAGGGAAGGTAACATTCTGGGAACTCATCCCGGTTTTCAGAATTTCACCATAGGACAGCGCCGGGGTTTTGGGGGGTTGGGCAGAAAATACTACGTAGTGGAAATTCGTCCCGGACAAAATGAGATAGTAGTGGGCAGTGAACGGGATCTTTTTAAAAACCGGACAGAATTTAAATTTAAAAAAGAAAATTTTTCCGAAAAAATAAGCCCGGGGGAAAAATATGAAATCAAATTAAGGTCCACCCATTCCGGAGCGGGGTGTACTGTGGAGAGTTTGGATTTAAAATCTAATATTTGTAAGATAAAATTTAATAAAAAGCAGCGGGCACCAACTCCGGGGCAGAGTGCTGTTTTGTACAAAGAAGATAAGATAGCAGGAGGAGGAGAAATATTAAAATAAAGATAATAACCTGGATGGGGATGGTAATGATTTTACCGGCTGTTCTTTTAGGGAGCAGCAATCCTCCTTTAAAAGACAAATATTTTCTTGGTGAAGAACCGGGGTCGTACGCTCTAGGCCGGGGAGGTGCTTTTTCGGCTGTAATGGCCACTCCTTTTGCGCCTTACTGGAATCCGGGAGGACTTCAACAGATTGAGAACAACCGGTTTGGAATTTCTGCAAATATAATTAATGATAGTGATATCGATCAGAATAAGCTAGCTGATTTATTCATTTTGGAGGAGAAAAAAATAAATTTTTTATCAGTGTGTGCTTCTCAGGTAGGTGTTTACTATCGTCCGCTGTCCAATAGAGCGGATACTTACAATACAGATACTCAGAGTAAGGAACTGCATGTTAATCTTAATCAGTACGGGGTTACTGTATCCGTCGAACATGCTGAAAATGTAAATTTTGGAATGAATATAAATTATTTATCGGGTATGTCCGGGTATTCAGTTATTGAAAGTTCCAGTCCAGAAGTCACAATAAGTAAAGGGTATGGCTGGGGGCTGGACTGGGGATTAATTTATGAAGCTTCCGAGTTTGTAAATGTGGGGGTAACTCTATTAAATGGACCTGCTCAATTTTATTGGGAAGAATTTGACACTAATTATCTTCCTTTAATTGTCAAGACCGGACTGGACGTTCAGCTATCCCAGTTAATGTCTCTGGGTATTAATTATGAAAACGGTCTTTACGATGATACAGTGACGGGAAAAAATGATTTACTGCGTTTGGGAATAGAACATTATTTAGGGGATAATTTTGTGGCGCGGGCCGGAATTTACGGAACTGATCTGGAAGACAAATATAAGTCTACTTATACTGGGGGTATAGGATACAAAAAGGAGAACTACCTGGTGGATATAGCTATGCGCCAGTTTTATCTCCGGGAAAATACTGAACAGGTCCGAAGATTTTCGATATCCGGGGTAATCCCGTTTTAAATAGCTTTTTGAACTTTATTAGCTTTAAGGCACCGGGTGCAAACGTAAGTTCTGGTCTTTTGGCCATTCCAGTAAATCTTGACTTTCTGGAGATTAGCCTTTATTGTACGCTTAGTACGGCGGTTAGAATTACTTACATTCTTACCGGTTGTTGTTCCTTTATTACAGACAATGCATTTTTTACTCATAATGCTCTTAAATACCAAAATTTTAGATAAAATGCAAATAAGTAAAATTATAATTAGTGGTTTTAGCGGTAATACCAGTGAAATTAAATAAAAATGTCCGTTACTTGAAAGGCGTAGGAAAAGTGCGAGCCGGTCAGTTAAAAAAACTGGGTATAAATACCGTAAAAGAACTTTTGACTTATTTCCCGAAATCTTATGAGGACCGTCGCGCGGTAAAAGAGATGGCCCTAATAAACGATGGAGAAAAATGTTTAGTAAAGGGTGAAGTCATTTCTTCTAGAAGGATTTCGCTCAGGGGACGAGGTAAAACGCTGATAAAAATAGGGCTTAAGGATTCATCGGGAAAGGTTACTCTTTTAGGTTTTAATCGATCATATTTAAAAAATGTTTTTATTGATGGAGAAAGCTTTTACGTATACGGAAAATTTAAGCGGAAAACAACCGGACTGGAAATAACTTCCTTTACCTATGAAAAGGCTTCTAAAAAGAACTATATACACTTAAACAGGATAACGCCCGTCTACGGTCTTACCACGGGAATCAGTCAAAAATGGATGAGAAGACTTATATACAACACCGTTCACTCTACGGACTGGAAATTTTCGGATGTTCTTCCCCGGAAAATAGCCCGGAAAAATAAATTTTACAGTATAAATACATCGGTAAAAAAACTTCACTGCCCGGATAATTTTAAAGATATAAAAGTCTCCCAGCACCGGCTTATCTTAGAAGAATTTTTAATATTTCAGACCGCTCTGGCTGTAAAAAAGATGGATATGAAAAAAGATAAGAAAAACCGGACTTATCAACTGAAGAAAAATTTTCTGACCCCCTTTAAAAATAAACTGGATTTTGAGTTTACCGGGGACCAGAAAAGAGTTATAAACGAAATTTTTAAAGATATGCTTTCCGATTATCCCATGAAAAGGTTGCTCCAGGGAGAGGTGGGCAGCGGAAAGACCGTGGTGGCTCTTTCAGCTCTACTTCTGGCCGTAGAAAACGGCTACCTGGGGGTTGTTATTGCCCCCACGGAAATACTGGCCGAGCAGCATTATCTTACTTTTAAATCCTATCTTACCGATCTGGGAGTTAATATTGCCCTTTTAAAGGGGGGAATGAAAAAAAAGAACCGGAAAAGAATTATTCGGGATTTAAAAGATGGGAGCATCGACATTATCGTAGGAACCCATGCTCTTTTAGAGGAAGATGTTCAGCTTTCCAGGGCCGGGATTGCCGTAATAGACGAACAGCACCGGTTCGGTGTACAGCAGAAAGCCGACCTGGTCGCTAAAAGCAAAAAACTGGATGTGCTGGCTATGAGTGCTACCCCCATACCCCGGTCCCTGGCCATCTGTAACTACGGAGACCTGGATATTTCAACTATAAGAGAACTGCCCGAGGATAGAAAAACTCCCCGGACAGAACATTTAAACGAGGGGCGGGCCTATCAGAAAGCTGTCCGGGAATTAGAAAAGGGAAACCGGGTCTATATAGTACATCCCTTAATTGAGGATTCGGACAAGAACGAGTTAAAATCGGCTCGGAAAAGATTTGAAAAACTTAAAGAGACGGTATTTAAAGATTACAGCTGCGGCCTGCTTCACGGCAGGATGAAAAGTTCTAGAAAAGAAAATATAATGAAAGAGTTTTCCCGGGGGAACTGCGAAGTTTTATTTACCACTACCGTGATAGAAGTGGGGATCGATGTTCCCCGGGCTACAGTTATGATAATCGAGAACTTTAACCGGTACGGGCTTTCCACCCTTCACCAGCTGCGGGGTAGGATAGCAAGAAGTAATAAACAGCCATACTGCCTACTTACCGGGGATACTACCACTGAAGAATCAGAGCGGAGACTGGAAATTATTCTTTCCTCTCACGACGGCTTTAAAATTGCCGAAGAAGATTTAAAATTAAGAGGGGCCGGGGAGTTATTCGGAACCCGACAGCACGGAGAAATGGATTTTAAAATAGGGAATCCGGTGGAAGATTTTGAAATCCTGAAACAGGCCAGAAAATACGCTTTTGCTATTGTGGACAATGACCCCCGCCTGGCCCAAAAATCCAACAGAAATTTGAAAAAAGCTGTTTTAAAAAAATACAGCGATAAATTTCATCTGGCAGATATTAGTTGATATATGTTGACAATTTCAGTACAGGTTAAGCCCCGTAATTGTTTGACATATTTACAAGGATTTGCTATAAACACCCTTACAAAATTTGTTTGTCAGTATTCAAATAAAGGAGAGATTAATAACTAAAGCAGATAAAGAATTAAGTATAAATGAAGAGATAAGAGTTTCACCGGTGCGCCTGGTAAGCAATGACGGTGAAAATCTGGGGGTTGTAGATATAGAAAAAGCTCGTAAAGAAGCCCGGGAAAGAGATCTGGATCTGGTAAAAGTTGCTCCGAAAGCTAATCCGCCGGTATGCAAAATAATGGATTTCAATAAGTACTATTACGAGAAAAAGAAAAAAGAAAAAGAAAGTAAGAAAAAGACTAAGTCGGCCCAGCTTAAACAGATGAGACTTTCACCTAATATAGGGAAGAATGATCTTAAAACTAAATTTCGTAAAATAAAAAATTTTCTAAAAGACGGGCATAAGGTAAAAGTAAATATGATGTTTAAAGGGAGAGAAAAAGAACATCTGGAAGTTGGAAGGGAAATTTTATTGACCATGATTGAACAACTTAAAGATGTTGCTAAGTGTAAAAATAAACCGGAATTTGAAGGCTTTTATATGTCTGTGATGTTAGTTCCGGATAAAAAGGATAACAGTTAAATGGCTAAGAAAAACAAAACACATTCTGGAGTAAAAAAAAGAGTTAAGATAACAGCCAGCGGCAAAGTGAAGTATTACCGCTCGGGTGGTGCACATATTAAGAGTAAGAAATCTTCAAAAAAGAAAAGAGATATTCGCCGTCCTAGAATGGTACACAAGAGTAAGAAAAGTAAAATAAAGAGGTTACTTGGTAAATAATTATGAGAGTTAAAAGAGGAAAAAATAAGAAAAAAAGACATAAAAAATATTTAAAAGAGGCTAAGGGCTACAGCCATGCTAAGAGTAAACGCTATAAAAATGCCAGGAATCAGGTGGAAAAAAGCTGGCAGTATTCTACCCGTGACAGAAAAACCAAAAAACGGGAAATGAGAAAATTGTGGATAACCCGAATAAATGCCGCCTGCCGGCAAAGAGATATGAGTTATTCGAAATTTATACACGGACTTAAAGAAGCCGAGGTAGAAATTGATCGCCGGATGATGCAGCAGATAGCAATGGATGATCCGGAAGCTTTTAGCGAACTAGTTAAACTTTCCAAAAATTCTCAATAAACTTTTTTACAGTTCGCAAAATCCGCTGCCTTAATGGAAAAAAATAATAAAGATATATTACTCAACTATTTTAGTGGCATTAATTTAAATTCAAGCAGATCTTTTATCGGGGGTAAACAGAAAAATTCTGTAGTATTTTTTCATCCCGGTCTTTTTTTCTTTATAAAAAATATAATGCAGCTATGCAGTCTTTCACTTTCCCTTTAAATTTATTAATTATTATTACCGGACTATGGTTTTAAAAATTTTACCCGGGACTACTTACCTGTAACTTTTATGGGTATTCTTTTAAAAATAGATGGAATTTTGGTCGTTACTGCTGTAAAAAAATCTAAAGTTTTACGGTGTAATGAGGTATTAATTTTTGACAGTTCTGTTATAAAAGATATACTTTTGAAATAGCCTGTTATTTTAAATTGCAGGTTTATCTGTTTGAGTAACCGGAAATTTAAGCTATTTTAGTTATTATTGCGCTAATCCTTTTAAAGTATTTTCAGGGATTTGTCAGAAAAATTAGATAAGTAGAGATGTTTATTAAAAAGAGCGTAATTGAAAAAAAATAATTATTTTTTAAAATTTATATTAGGAGTAAATATTTATGAAAAGTTTTGCAATAATAGGTCTGGGTAGATTCGGTTCGGCAATGGCCCGCTCTATTGAGAAAGAGGGCGGCGAAATAATAGCTATTGATATTGATGCCGAGAAGATTAGAGAATTTGAGAATGAATTTACCTCCGTTGTAGAAGCGGATTCTACGGATATTAACGCCTTAAAAGATCTGGGGGTGGCCGATGTGGACGGCGCTGTTGTTTCTGTGGGGGAAAAGATGGGGGAAAGTATTTTAATAACCCTTTTGCTTAAAGAGCTTAAAGTTCCCTTAATAATGGTTAAAGCGCTGGATAAGCTGCACGGCAAAGTATTAAAAAAAATTGGTGCTAACAATGTGGTTTACCCGGAGAAAGATGTAGCTGAAATTGTTTCTAAAAGGCTGCTGTGGCCCGGATACAACGAGATTCCGCTGGCTCCGGGTCTTTTTATGGTGGAAGTTAATGCCCCTAAAGAATTTTTGGGCAAGAAATTAAAAAATCTAAAGATTAGGGAAAAATACGAGGCCAACGTAGTTGCTATAAAAAGAAAAGAGCCTCTTTTAAATAAGGAAGGCCAGACCGATTATACGGAAAAAATATTCGCTCCTCCTTCGGCTTCAATAACTATAAAAGAAGGGGATACTTTAATAATAGTTTGTAATAAAAAAATGATAGAAACTTTCAGGGAAATGAATTAATGAGTGAGAAACAGCAAAAATACGAGAATCATATGGAGCAGGGCAAACTGTATTTTTTAAACGAAAAATATAAAGAGGCTATTGCGGAATATACTAAAGCATTGGATTTAGACGTGGGAAAAAAAACTGAAGTCTATTATAATATGGGAATTGCGTATGAGGGGATGAATAATACCGAGCAGGCGCAGAAAACATATCAGGAAGTTCTTAATATTGATCCGGATCATCAACTTGCCAAAAAACATCTGGATGATATGCTGGAATAATGGAAAAAAAATTTAAGAAAATTCGCACAAGAGCCCTGAGGCAATTTAAAGATTGTTCCGGTTCTGAAGACCTTGAGCAGTTAAAGATAGAATACTTAGGGCGTAACGGAAAAGTAAATAAACTTTTTAAAGAACTTAAAAATTTAGATGATTCCTTAAAACCCAAATGGGGAAAGAAACTGAACAGTTTTAAAAATGAACTGGAACAAAAAGTTAAAGCAATCCGCAAAAAACTTGAGGAGTCTAAAAAACAAAAAGATTATTTCGACCCCACCTTACCGCCCGATGGAAGGATTAAATATTCTCCTCCGCACATATTGACCAGAGTATTAAATGATATAACTGATATTTTTGTATCCATGGGTTTTGGAGTAGCTTACGGTCCTGACATTGAAACGAATTATTATAATTTTACAGCTTTAAATTTTCCGGCCGATCACCCGGCCAGAGATATGCACGATACCTTTTATCTGGAAAAGCCGGACAGCCTGTTAAGGACCCATACATCTCCGGTCCAGGTGCGGGGCATGGAAAAAAAATCTCCGCCCTATAAATTTATAGCACCGGGTCAGTGTTATCGGCGGGACACAATAGACGCTTCTCATTCCCCTGTATTTCATCAGGTTGAAGGATTATTGGTGGATAAAAAAGTTACTTTTACTGATTTGAAAGGAGTTCTTCATGAATTTGCGGACAGGTTTTTTGACCGGAAAGTATCTACCCGGTTCAGACCGTCTTATTTTCCGTTTACAGAACCGTCGGCAGAAATGGATATAGCCTGTGGTTTATGCGGGGGAGAAGGATGTTCTTCCTGTTCTAATAAAGGCTGGCTGGAAATTTTAGGGGCGGGAATGGTAGATCCGGAGGTTTTTAATTTTTGCGATGTGGATGTTGAGAAATGGCAGGGTTTTGCTTTTGGCATGGGGGTGGAAAGGCTGGCCATGTTAAAATACAATATAAATGATATGAGATTGTTCTACAGTAATGATTTAAGATTTTTGGAGCAGTTCTGATGAGAGTACCCATAGACTGGCTTAAAGATTTTGTCGAATTTGATCTATCCCCTGATGAATTAGCTGAAAATTTAACTAACATCGGGTTGGAAATAGAAGAGATAAAATTTGTAAACGGTAAACCCGTACTGGATATTGAACTTACCCCTAACCGGGGGGACTGTGCTTCGATTAAAGGGGTAGCCCGGGAAGTTAGTGCCTTTACCGGAAATGCTGTTAAAAGTTTGGATAAAAAAGCAGAAAAAAATAATTATGAATCAGACAGTAAATTTTCTGTTGAAGTTAAAGATTCTAAAAAGTGTCCGGCTTACTATCTGCAGTATATTGAAGATGTTAAGATAGAAAAATCTTCCCCCTGGATTAAAGAGCGGCTGGAATCCTGCGGCGTAAGACCCCAAAATAATATAGTAGATATAACTAATTATGTAATGTTGGAAACCGGACAGCCTCTTCACGCTTTTGATGCCCATAAAATTAAGGGAAATAAAGTAGTGGTAAGAAAAGCTGATAACGGGGAAAAAGTCAGGACTTTAGACGGTCAGCTCCGAGAATTGACCGATGAGGATCTTGTAATAGCTGATAACCGGGATCCGGTTGCAATAGCCGGCGTTATGGGAGGGAAAGAATCTGCAGTATCGGCCGGTACTCGGAATATACTTTTAGAGTCTGCTTATTTTGAATCATCCGGGATATCGGCAACTTCCCGGCGTTTAGGGGTACATACGGATGCTTCGTATCGCTTTGCCCGGAATGTAAACCCGGAGGGAATAAAGAAGGCTTTAAACCGGTGTATGGACCTTATAATAAGCGAATGCGGGGGTAAGCCTGCCTCGGGGAAACTTAAATACGATACTCTATCCCGTCAGCCGGTTAGAGTAAAAATGGGGATTGAAAGAATCAATAACCTACTGGGAACAGATCTGGGGAAAGATGATATAAAAAAATATTTGGAGATCATAAATTTTAAAACAGAGTTTGAAGAAGAGAAAATGACAGTCACCGTACCGGCTTATCGACCGGATGTTGAAAGACCTGTGGATATTATTGAAGAAGTTGCCCGCCTGCACGGGTACGAAAGTATGGTTACTACTTTACCGGAGACGGAAATAGATATAAATTTTTATCCCCGGCAGGATCCCCGGAAAGAAACGGAGGGGATTTTAAAAGGCGCCGGTTACCAGGAAGCCGTAACTCATACTATTATAA
Organism: Elusimicrobiota bacterium; assembly: GCA_051745145.1. Classification (GTDB taxonomy): domain Bacteria; phylum CG03; class SLGR01; order SLGR01; family JAGXOG01; genus CAYZAK01. The sequence goes on along the minus strand of JBNJDT010000013.1, from coordinate 2,986 downwards.
ACAGCAACTGGGTGGGAAAAATTACTCCTTCCGTGAAAGAAAATTTGATAAAAATAGATAACCCTATAAATAAAGAAATGAATGTTTTGCGGCCTGTTCTTATGTATAGCCTTTTAAATATAGCCGGATATAATTTAAATCAAAAAAACGATATAGTGGGTTTCTATGAAAGAGGGCCTGTATTTGTAAATCGCGCTGATAAATACATACAGGACGAACACCTGGGGTTTTTAGGTTTTAAGAAAGACTTTTTTGAAGCTAAAAACATAGTAATGGAAAGTTTAAATAAATTAAATCAGGACTTTACAATTGATTACCGGGAAAATAAAAATAATATTTTTAAGGACAATAAACAGGGGACTGTAATAAGTCAAGATAATATAGTCGGATATTTCGGGGAGATAAATAGAGATTTACTTAAATTATTTAATCTAAAAGAAGAACAATTCAGCGGGGGGTATATTAATTTGGATAAGTTGGATATTAAAAAAGCAACTTCCAAAAAATTTCGCTCGTGGAGTAAATATCCGTCTATAGTACGGGATCTATCTCTTGTAGCAGACAGGAAATTGACACATAAAACTATATCTGATAAAATTAAAAATACAGCCGGGAATATATTGACAGAAGTTCAGATTTATGACGTTTATTCCGGTAAAAATATTGAAACCGGGAAGAAAAATCTCACTTATAAATTAGTATTTAATTCTCGGGAAAGAACCTTGAAATCAGAGGAAGTTAATAAAAAAGTGGAAAAAATTTTGAATGTACTTAAAAGGGAATTTGGTATTTACTTAAGAGCCGGGTAATGGAAGGTTTTAACAAATTAAAGATAAATATTGAGGAACTTATAAGGCAGTATAAAAAGTTAAACAGAGAAAATAATGAATTAAGAAGAGAAATTAAAAGAATGCAAAAGGATCTAAGCTTTTATGAAGATCAGAATAAAAGTTTGCCTGAAATTTCTCAAAAAAACAAAAAATTACGTGATCAGAAAGAACAGATAGAAGATAAAGTTGACAATATGTTAAACAGATTGGAGGAAATTAATATTTAACAATACCGCATTGTTGTAGATAAGAATCACAGTGAGTAAAAATAAACCCGAAACAACGAAAATAGAGATATGTAATCGAGAATATAATATTGCCAGTGACGAATGGCAGCCGTTATATATAAAAAAATTGGCTGAAATATTACAGAATGAAGTGGAGGAAATCGAGAGTGCCGGCGTGGTTGACAGTTATAAAATTTTAGTGTTCTCCGCTTTGAGAATTATTGACAGAATGTTAGATCTAAAAGACCAAAAGACTGGTAATAATAAGTACATAGAAGAAGAATTAAAAGATTTAAATTCACAAATAGAAGAAGTAATTTAGATTAAAACCCCTGCGATGTTCGCGGACAGGTTGTCTGATTTGAGTCTACAACAACAATAATGGGAATCCGGGTTCCGGAGCGACCTTGGTCGTCCGGACAGGACAACCACTTGCTTAAAAGAAGCTCGAAAAAGGACAATACAGCGGCAGAGCGGGGGTTTTTTATTTATGGAAACGCTTTTTAACAAAAATTTAGAAAAGAAAAGGCCTCTGGCTTTTAGGATGAAACCTAAAAGTTTAAAAAATTTTGTCGGACAGAAACACCTGGTAGGTCCGGGAAAAAAACTTCGCAGGATGCTGGAGGCCAACAGACTTTTTTCTATAATCCTGTATGGCCCGCCGGGCTGCGGTAAAAGTGCCATGGCCAATATAATTTCTCATCAGCTCGAAGCCCAGGTAATTAAAATAAATGCTGTTAATTCCAATGTAGCTGAATTAAGGGAAGTAATAAAAAGAGCAGAAGTTAATTTGGAAAGCGGTCAACAGACTGTTTTAATAGTTGATGAGATCCACCGGTTTAATGTAAATCAGCAGGAAGCTCTACTGCCCGATGTGGAAGCCGGCAAGTTAACCCTGGTGGGAATCACTACTGAAAATCCTTTTTATTTTATATCCGGTCCTCTATTATCCAGGGCCAGCGTATTTAGATTCCACCCCTTAAAAAAACATGAAATAAAAGAGATCTTGAATAATGCTGTTAAGAATAACGGCAAAGGTCTGGGAGAGTATAATCTGGATTTTTCTGAAAAAGAAAAAATATTTGACAGTATAGCAAGCGTATCTGAAGGGGATGCCAGATATGCCTTAAATATACTGGAATTAGCAGTTCTTAGCGTTGCCGGTGAAGAAAATAATAGAAAAAAGATTGACAGGGAAGTAATCAAGCAATGTATTGGAGAAAAAAAACTTCACTATGATAAAAAAGGCGACCGGCATTACGATACGATATCGGCTTTTATAAAGAGTATACGGGGCTCTGATCCGGATGCGGCGGTTTATTATCTTGCCCGTATGCTTAAATCAGGTGAGGACCCCCGGTTTATCGCCCGCAGAATAGCTATAAGTGCTTCCGAGGATGTAGGGAATGCCGATCCCCGGGGCTTGATACTGGCCAATTCAGCTTTAGAAGCAGTAGAATATGTGGGAATGCCCGAAGCTAAAATAATTCTTGCCCAGGTTGCCATTTACCTGGCCGGGGCCCCAAAAAGTAACCGTTCCTATGAGGCGATCAGCAGCGCTCAAAATTATATAGAAAAAAGAGAGTCATTCGATATCCCCGAACATCTTACTAAAGCCGGCTCCGGCAGTTACAAGTATCCCCATGATTATAAATACGGTTTTGTAAAGCAAAAATATATGGTTGACGATGAAAAGTTTTATCAACCCACAAAAAGAGGGCATGAAAAATATATTCGTAAATATCTTAACTATTTGAAAAATGAGAGTGATGAGTCAGAAAAAGAAAAAATATAGAGCAGAAAGATTAAAGAACCGGCGGAATATCCCCGAATCTAAGAGAAAACTTTGGGATAGAGAGATTTATAAAAATATACTTGAGCATCCGGATATTAAAAAATCTCAGAATATAATGATATATATGTCAACTT
>JBNJDT010000012.1:0-34796 GCA_051745145.1 Elusimicrobiota bacterium | reverse complement strand
ATAGTAGTTGTGGATGATGCCTCAACGGACGGGACCAGGGATATATTAAAAAATCTGGACGGCCCCGGGATAAAAGTAATCTTAAAAGATAAAAACGGGGGTAAAGCATCGGCGGTCCGCAGGGGGATAAGGGAGGCGTCGGGGGAATATATAATTATCCAGGATGCGGATTTAGAGTACAGCCCCGATGACTATCCTGAGTTGTTAGAGCCTGTGGATAATAACCGGGCCGATGCGGTGTACGGAAACCGGTTTCCAAGGGGTAAAAAAAATTTTTTACTTAAATCCTTTATGGCCAATAAATTTCTGACGGCTCTTACCAATATTTTATACGGCTCCCGGGTAAAAGATATGGAGACGTGTTACAAATTAATTCCCCGCAGGGTAGCCGTATCCTTAAATTTACAGGAAGAGAATTTTAATATAGAACCCGAAATTACCGCTAAATTACTGACCAGAGGTTTAAATATTGAGAATGTACCCATCCACTACCAGGGACGTTCCTACGAGGAGGGGAAAAAGATAGGGTTTAAAGATTTTTTGAGCGCAATTTGGACATTATTCAAATACCGTTTTTTTACTTAATAATACAAATTTTATATAATAAAAATTTAGAAAAAATTAGAGAAGTTAATTTATTTCATGAACAAAAAAGCTAAATTCATATCCATAATTATAAAAATGATATTAGATGCCCTGGTTATATACGGCACTTTTTTACTGGCCTACTGGATCCGGTTCAATGTCAGTATAGTCCCCGTAACTAAGGGAGTCCCCGATTTGGATAATTACATTACGGCCATGCCCGTTGTAATATTGATTTTTCTGGGGACCTTTAAGTGGGCGGGTATTTATTCTACTGCCAAAGGACATATCTATAAAACGGATGAATTTTTAAAGACCGTAAAAGCGGTGGGCGCGGCCATACTTTTGACCGTAGCGGCTACGTTTGTTTACCGGGAATATTCCTATTCCCGGCTGGTTATTGGGTACGCCGCTATTTTAACTACAATTTTTATATTTTCCGTCCATATATTTTTAAGATTTTTAAAGGAGAAGATTTTGATGCCCGTGGCTTCAAAACTCAAAATTCTGGTAATAGGGGGGAGCAAAATTAAAGAGACCTTTTTAAAAAATACAGAAAGGTTTGAAAATGTCATATTAGAATATATAGAAGAATTCGATCCTGAAAAAGTTAAGAAAATAATCCGGGATAGGGAAATAGACGAAGTAATTATAAGCCGTACGGATATAGACAGCGAGCTTTTATTATCGCTGATACAGTACTGCGAGTCCCGTAATGTTGAATTTAAGATGATTCCCAACCTGGTGGAACTTAAGATGGGAGAGTTATCTTTTGATGAATATTTCGGTCTGCCCGTACTAAAACTGAAACATCCTCTCTTTGAACCCGCCAATTACTATACCAAGCGCATATTTGATATAGTTGCCACGATGATGCTTTTAACTTTTTCGGCTCCGTTTGTTATTTTAACCGTAATTCTTATAAAAATAGATTCAAAAGGGCCGGTTATTTATTCCCATTTGCGCAAGGGGTACAAGGGAAGAAATTTTCCGTTTTACAAGTTCCGGTCCATGGTTCAAAACGCCGATGAGCTGCTTGAGGATTTAATGGACCAAAACGAGCGAAGCGGAAAGGCATTTAAGATGAAAGACGATCCTAGGGTAACCCGGGTGGGAAAAGTTATCAGAAAATATTCAATTGACGAGATTCCCCAGCTTTTTAATGTATTAAGAGGGGATATGTCCCTGGTCGGGCCCCGGCCCCAGGTTCTGTGGGAGGCCAGGCAGTACAACGATTTTGAAAAACGGCGGCTTAATATACTGCCCGGGATTACCGGATTGTGGCAGGTTTCCGGAAGGGCGGATCTTACATACGAGGAAATGATCCAGCTGGATATATATTATCTGGAAAACTGGACCCTGGGGTTTGACTTTAAGATATTGTTTAAGACCATTCCCGCAGTGGTTTTGCAGAAAGGAGCAAGTTAATGAAAATTTTAGTTACCGGCGGAGCCGGATTTATAGGTTCCCATATTGCAGACGGTTTAATAAGAGAAGGTCACGATGTGGTGGTACTGGATAATCTGTATTCGGGTAAAAAGGAAAACGTAAACCGGGAGGCGGAATTTATCCTGATGGATATAAGGGATAAAGAAGTGGCCCAAGTTTTTAAAGAGCATAAATTTGACGTTGTTTACCATTTGGCCGCGCAGATGGATGTCAGAAAATCCGTTGAGGATCCGGCCCTGGATGCAAACATAAATATTTTAGGGAGTATAAATTTACTTGAAAACTCTGTGGCAACGGGAGTGGAAAAATTTATTTTTGCCTCGTCCGGGGGGGTAATGTACGGGGAATGTCCAAAGCGGTATCCGGAGGAATCGGAGTATCCTGATCCTTTAAGTCCCTACGGAGATTCCAAGCTGGCGGTGGAGTTTTATCTTAATTTCTACAGGGATAATTACGGGCTTAAAACTACGGCTTTAAGATTCGGCAATGTCTACGGACCCCGCCAGGACCCTCACGGGGAAGCGGGAGTGGTGGCCATATTTTCCGGCCGGATGCTGAGCGGCGAGGATGTATATATATTCGGCGACGGCAAGCAGGTCCGGGACTATGTATATGTAAAAGATGTGGCCAGGGCCAATCTGAAAGTCTTAAAAAAGGGAACCGGGGTGTACAATATAGGTACAGGCAGATCCCGGTCGGTAAACGAACTTTTCAGTATATTAAAGAATATTACCGGGTATGAAAAAGACGCTATATATGAGTCGCCCCGGGCCGGGGAACTCCAGGTGAGCAGAATGGGAGTGGATAAGGCCAAAGAAGAACTAAGCTGGAAAGCAGAAGTTGATTTTAAAGAGGGACTTGGAAAAACGGCAGAGTATTTTAGGGCGAAGCGCTGATTTTGTAATATGACAGATAAAAACCAAAATAAAACAAGAAAAATAAATTTCGGAACCGACGGCTGGCGGGCGGTTATGGGGGAGGAATTTACCTTCCGGAATGTGGGAAAACTGTCTCTTAAGATAGCAGAGTATATAAAAACCCGGGGAAACAGGGTCTGCATAGGTTATGACAACAGATTTTTATCCGGCCGGTTTGCTGAATTTATGGGAAAGATTTTAGTTAAAAGCGGGGTTGAAGTCGACCTTTCTGATTCGGCGGTCCCCACTCCCGCGGTCTCTTACCGGGTACACAATACTAAAAACTGTCTGGGAGTATCTGTGACCGCCTCCCACAATCCCCCGGAGTACAACGGCATTAAGATAAAAGAAAAATACGGAGGTTCGGCCAGGGAAGAACTTTTAAATGCTATTGTGGACGGTATAAATAAAATTGACTATGATGGTCCTACGGTAAATTTATCCGGAAAAGTAGAAAAAAATAACTGGACGGATGAATATCAGAAAATGCTCACCGGTTTGTTGCCGGCGGGGGATTTAAAGGTGGCAGTGGACTATTTCCACGGGACCGGATATCCGTATTTTAGAGAAATTATTGAGAAAAAAGGCTACCGGCATATAGGAATCAATGCCGGCCGGGACCCGTTATTCGGGGGAATACATCCTGAACCTATACCCAAATTTTTAGATAATTTGAGGGATACCGTAAAATCGGAAAATGCGGATATAGGGTTTGCTTTCGACGGAGATTCGGACAGGATCGCCGTAGTTAACGGTAACGGAGAATACATGTCCGCCCAGCGGGTGCTTGTTGTTATAGCCCATGATATGCTTTTGCAGGGTAAAAAAGGCACGATTGTAAAGACGGTGGCCGGTACCGGTTTACTTGAGAAGATGGCCAAAAAGTATAAAGTTCAGACCGAAGTTGTTCCCATAGGCTTTAAAAATATCTGTCCGCTGATGATAGAAGGCGGGGTTTTAGCCGCCGGCGAGGAGAGCGGGGGTATAGGCTTCGGAGATTACCTGCCCGAGAGGGACGGACTGTATACTGCTGTCCGGCTGCTGGAAATTATGAACCGCCGGGGTAAATCGTTTGAACAGCTTTGGGATGAAGTGAGGACGGAATTCCGGGACAGTTATTATTTACGGGCGGATGTTGAAATTGACCACAGATTAAGTAAAATAGAAATTCTGGAGAGTATAGAAGATAAAGTTAAAAATACCCGGTGGGACTATCCGTTGGAAAATATAGATAAAACTGACGGTATCAGGATAAATTTAGAAGGTGGAAGCTGGCTTCTTTTGAGGCCCTCGGGGACGGAACCGCTTATCAGGATATACGCCGAAGCGGAAAGCCGAAAGAAGACGGAAAAATTAATTAGCAAAGGAGAACAGATAGTGGTATGAAAGATAAAACATATACATTTACATCCGAATCGGTAACGGAAGGACATCCGGATAAGGTCAGTGACCAGATTTCCGACGGGTTGCTGGATGAGATTTTAAAATACGATAATAAGCAGGGTTTAACGCCCTATAAACTGGATGAAAATTCTGCCCGGGGAAGCAGAGTGGCCTGCGAGACGTTTGTAAGTACCGGCCTGGTCCTTGTCGGAGGGGAAATTACTACCGGGGCCTATATAGACGTAAAAGAGATAATAAGAGATATAGTTAAAGATATAGGATATACCGATCCCTCTTTGGGTTTTGAACACAAATCCCTGTGTATCCTGAATGCCATAAACGAACAGTCCCCGGATATTGCCCAGGGGGTGGATTCGGGGGGAGCCGGTGACCAGGGGCTTATGATAGGATACGCCACAGACGAAACTGAAGAACTTATGCCCGTTCCCGTGGACCTTTCCCATAAATTGGCTATGAAACTGGCCGAGGTAAGGAAAGAGGGAATCCTAAAATTTTTAAAACCGGACGGGAAATCCCAGGTAACCGTCTCCTACGAAGACGGTGTGGCTAAAGATGTGGATGCGGTGGTAATTGCCGCCCAGCACGATGAATCGGTGGTCGACTCCTCCGGGAATATTTCCGCCGGGGCCAAAGAAAAAATAGTTAAGCACGTAATAAAACCGGTAATTCCCGGGGATCTTTTGAGCCCGGATACTGAGTTTTTAATTAATCCCACCGGAAGATTTGTAGTGGGAGGTCCCCAGTCGGATACGGGGATGACCGGAAGGAAAATCATCGTCGATACTTACGGTGGACTGGCCTCTCACGGCGGAGGCGCTTTTTCGGGCAAGGATCCTACAAAAGTTGACCGCTCGGCAAGTTACGCCGCCAGGTATGTGGCCAAGAATGTGGTGGCCGCCGGTCTGGCTAAAAGGTGTACGGTGCACATTGCCTATGCTATCGGGGTTACCCAGCCTTTGAACGTCATGATTCACACCGAGGGAACTTCGGTTATTCCCGATGAACAGATTGAGAAAATAATAATGGAGAAAAATGTATTTGATCTTACTCCGGTGGGAATAATCGATATGCTGGATCTTTGGAAACCCCGGTACAAAGAGACAGCGGCTTACGGACATTTCGGCAGGGCTCAGTTCCCCTGGGAAAAGACGGATAAGGCCCGGCTTTTAAAACAGGAGGCGGGAAAGTTAGGAGCTTAATAAAAATTTATATAAATTTATGAGGATGGAAGAAAAACTGGGCACCGTACGGGATGTTATTCACGATTACATCTATTTTACCATACCTGCCGGAAATGAGAAAGTAGCGGAACGGGATATAATAGACTCAGAGTGGGTCCAGCGCTTAAGACAGATATTTCAGCTCCAGTCCGCCTGGCTTATATATCCCAATGCCGTACATCTAAGATTTCAGCATTCCCTGGGGGCAATGCAGCTGGCCGGAGATATGGCCTACCGCCTCTATCCGCAGTTTAAAGAAGCTTTTCCGGACGCCAAAATCCCCAAGGAGAGAAATTACGTGGAAGAGATATTCCGGCTGGCCGGACTTTTGCATGATATCGGTCACGGGCCTTTCGGCCATCTGATGGACAGCTCTTATACTTACCCCAAGTACGGTAAGACTCACGAGGATATTTCGGGGGCCATAATTAAAGAAAAACTGGGTCCCATGATAAAAAGTTTAAGGAGATCTCCGCACGGAACTTTCCGGGCTCCTATCTCACCTGGACAGATAACTAAATTCATAAAGATGCCCAGCAGTTTTGAGGATTATTCTCTCTGGGAGCAGGTGTTTGCCAAAATAATGATGGGCATATACTCTGCCGACGCCATGGATTTTCTCCTGAGGGATCAGTATTTTTGCGGAACTACGGAGTTCGGGAAAATTAACTACAGGAATTTATTGGACAATACCATTATTACCAAAAACGGTTTAACTTTACGGAAAAATGCTTTACCGGCTTTTAGAACATTTTTGCAGACCAGGTTTAACATGTTTCGCCATGTATATCTTTACGAGAAAAACGAGATGTACGATCTGGCTTTCAGTAAACTTTTGCCGGAAGTTATGAAACAGCTTAGAGTGGGAAATCCCCATAAAAATCTGTCAAGATATAAGAAAATTACCGATTTCGGTCTCCATCACCGGGTTACCAGCTGGTACAGGAAAACGGGCAAAAAAGGAAAGCTGGGCCGGAAATGGCGTAAACTGCTTCTCAGGCGGAATATGCCCCTGGCTAAGATAATGGAAGAGGAAAACTTTTATCATACCGTGGGAGAAGTGGACCAGGATATGGTGGATAAGGATATCTTAGAGAGCGAGCTTAAAAATAAGTACAGCGATTATTCTGAATTTTCCCGGATAGAACCCCGTATTTCCAGAACGGATATAAGGCTGCAGCAGCAATTTATAGATTTTGAAGATAAAGAAGATTTTAGAAATAATGACAATGTCAAGGCCATAGGGATATATGATTCCCAAAACGGAGAGTTCTGCGCGGATAAGGGCAATGAGTATATAAAGGATATTCCCTTAAAATATGAAGTAATAAGGGTGTATGCCCCGGAAAAAGATATCGATGAATCTGATGAAGATAAAAAAGAAGGGGAAGACCTTGAGCAGGCTCAGCTTTTTCCCACCCATGTAAACGTGGGAAATGAGAGCGATCTCAGAGACGATATTACCAGTATGTAGGTGGGAGAAAAAAAATGGAAAAAATAGGTTATGTTTTACTTTCAATATTAGCTCTTTTCTGGCTGGGAGCTATGGTATTCGGGTTTATTAATTCTTTACCCCTGGGAATATTGGGGTTTATAGGCATAGCCGGATTCGGGATTCTGCTTATAAAAGTTATAAAAGAAAGATTGGAAAATGAAGAGGATGATTATTATTCCAAAAATGTGGATAAGTAAATTCTGTATTTTAAAATGGGAGAAAAAATGAAATTAACCACTCAGGACAGTTTTAGCGATCTAAAGATAACAGAAACTCTGGATATTGTAAGGGGGAATACAATAAGGGCCAGACATGTGGGCAAGGATATAATGGCGGGCCTTCGCAATCTGGTCGGGGGTGAAGTTACAGAATACACTAAAATGCTGGCTGAATCCAGGGAACAGGCTTTGGATAGAATGCAGGAGGAGGCAAGAAATCTGGGAGCGGACGGAGTTGTCTGTATCCGGTTTGTAACATCCCAGGTTATGCAGGGCTCCGCGGAACTTTTGGTATACGGAACTGCCGTGAAATTGGAGAAAAAATAGTATCTAATTAAATTTTGAAATCTCTGAATAACTATAAGAAAAAAAGAGAACAGATGGTAGAGGGACAGCTGAAAAGACGGGGGTTAAAGGGTGAAAAACTGCTGGAAGCTTTTCGGGAGGTGCCCCGACACAAATTTGTTCCCGACCGGTATAAGAGCGACGCCTACAAAGACCATCCCCTGCCCATAGGAAAGAACCAGACTATATCCCAGCCGTTTATAGTGGCCCAGATGAGTAAACTTTTAGATATCAGCCCCGGGGACAAGGTTCTGGAGATAGGTACGGGGTCCGGTTATCAGGCGGCTATTTTGGATTATATGGGAGCGGAAGTTTACGGGGTGGAAAGGATCGGAAAATTAAAAGATTCCGCCGAAAAGAATCTTCGAAAAGCGGGCTGTGAGGGGGTAAAAATAAAAGAAGGGGACGGTACAAAGGGATGGCCGGAGTTTAGTCCTTACCGGGGGATACTGGTCACCGCTGCGGCTCCTGAGGTGCCCGAGCCCCTGGTCAAACAGCTTGAAGTAACCGGAAAACTGGTAATTCCCGAAGGGGGTAAATTCCTGCAGGATCTTAAAGTCTATACTAAGGTAGAAGAAGATAAGTTGGAAACAGCCAATTACGGCGGCTGCCGGTTTGTTCCTCTGATAGGGGAATTTGGCTGGAATGAATAAAATTCTTAAAACGTGGGAAAACGTAAGTAAAAGATAGTATTATGGAAAATAAAAAAGTTGCTAAAATTTTAATAAAAGGTAGAGTTCAAATGGATGAGGGAGAGAACGCTCCTAAATGGAGATAGTGAAAGAAGTGAACGGCAGTGAGCGACCGAATCGTGAGGTTAGCTTTTTAAGCTAAGCGAGGGAAAAGGGTGGGGAAAAGTAAATAAAAGATAGTATTATGGAAAATAAAAAAGTTGCTAAAATTTTAATAAAAGGTAGAGTTCAAATGGTGGGATTCAGACACTTTACCCGTAAAAACGCCCAGCGTATGGGGGTTAAAGGGTATGTTAAAAATTTGCCCACGGGAGAAGTTGAAGCGGTGGCCAAAGCCGATGAAGAAACTATGGAAAAATTTTTAAAACTTTTAAAAAGAGGGCCCCGCTCGGCTAATGTGACGGATATGGACGTAGAATATAAACCGGCTGATTCCTATAGTTTTGAAACTTTTGAAGTTCGATTTTAATTGAAGTTCTTTGAGTTATTAGTATTGGCTGTGCTGCTGTCCGGGTGTACTTATTTTGGCCCGGGAAGATATCACAGAGTTGAGGAGGGGGAAACGTTCTGGTCTTTATCCCGGAATTATGATGTGAAGATGGAAGAAATTATTAAGGCAAATAAAAATATCGGTGATCCCGGTAATATAAAAAAAGGCCAGCAGGTATATATACCGGGGGCAAGAAGAGTGCACCGTTCCCGGAAACCGAAAACCGGTGACCGTGAGTCCGGGGAAGAAGTAGAAGATTTAGATTTTATCTGGCCTGTAAAAGGGGATGTCGTTCAAAAGTTTGGCCAGATTGACAACAAAAGACATATGGGTATAGGAATAAAGGCAATGGAGGGAACTCCTGTGGCCGCTGCCCAGGACGGAAAAGTTATATATGTCAGTGACAGTTTTAGGTCTTACGGAAAAATTGTTATAATCGAGCATAAAGGAGAGTATTCGACGGTGTATGCTCATAATAAAGAAAATACGGTAAAAGAAGAAGAACAAGTGGAGAAAGGCGATAAAATTGCTCTGGTAGGAAGTACGGGCTGGGCCTCTGAGCCGTTCCTTTATTTTGAAATAAGATATAGGGAAAAACCCCGGAACCCGCTTTATATACTGCCGTAATGCCGTAAAATATATATAAATTAATAAAGGAGGAAAATAAGATATATAATGGCTAAATTAGATTCAATAAAGATCTATTTAAAGGAAGTTTCTAAAATACCTCAGGTATCCGAAGAGGAACTCGAGGAACTCATACCCCGGTTTAGGAAAGGCGATGAGAAGGCTAAAGAGAGATTAATTCTGGGTAATCTCCGTCTGGTAATCAGTATAGCGAAAAAGTTTAACCGGCGGGGTGTAGCTTTAAATGATCTTATAGAAGCCGGAAATATGGGGCTGATTGCCGCTTCCAATAAGTACGATCCGGACAAGGGAACTAAATTTTCCACCTATGCCTATGACTGGATTAAAGAGTATATAAGAAGAGCGGTATTAAGTCATACCAAGTCGGTCCATATACCGGTCTATATTTACCAGGATCTGAGAAAAATTATGGCGGCCTGGGACAAAATATTAAAAAACAGCGGTCAAAAACCTTCTACCAAAGATCTTGCTGAAGAGACCGGAATAAAACAGAAAGACGTCAAAAAGTTTAGATATTATATCCGGGTTTTTAAGGAGATTCCCTCGTTAGACGCTCCTATAGCCAACGGGTTTGATATTCCCTTAAAGGCTACAATAGCCGCCTCCAAAAATACAACCCCTGAGGACGCCATGGGTATTATAGGGGTACACCAGCAGCTTGAGGAATTACTTGAAAATGTTACGGATAGAGAAAAAAAGATAGTTAAGTTGAGATTTGGCATGGAGACCACTCATCCCCATACTTTAAAAGATGTGGGAGAAAAACTGGATATTTCCAGGGAGAGGGTCCGACAGATACAGGAAAAAGCTCTTAATAAATTAAAAAAAGCAGCTAAAAAAATAGAAAAAGAAGAAGAAGAACAGGAAAAAAAAGAGGAGTAAAATGGATTTAGAAAAGCTTATAAGAAATGTTCCGGATTTTCCCAAGGATGGAGTACAGTTTAAAGATATAACCACTCTTATAAAAAATCGGGATGCGTTTAAAGAGTCTATAGACTGGATGTGCAGTAATTACAAAAACAAAAAGGTAGATAAAGTACTGGCCGTTGAGTCCCGCGGTTTTATATTCGGGGCCCCGGTTGCCCTGCAGCTTAATGCCGGGCTTATTCTGGTCCGTAAAGAGGGGAAACTGCCCGCAGAATCTTTGAGGGTAAAATATGAACTTGAATACGGCGAAGATGTGCTGGAAATGCACAAAGATGCCCTTGAGCCTAAAGACAATGTTATAATTGTCGATGACCTTCTGGCTACCGGGGGAACTACCGAAGCTACTATTGAGCTGGTGGAAAAAGTTCCGGCCAATATTTTGGGCTTGAGCTTTTTAATAGAACTCGAGGGTATAAACGGCCGTAAGCGCCTGGAACCTTACAGGGTGGATTCACTTATAAAATATCCCGGTGAGTAAATAATATGACCGGGGAAGTACCCCAGATAAAAGACTACCTGAAAAATTTGGGCTCCGCTGTTTTAGCTTATTCGGGAGGAGTAGACTCCACACTTCTTTTATATCTTTTGAAAGAATCGGGTATCCGGAATTTTCTGGCTGTTACTTCGATTTCCGAAACTTATCCCGAAAGTTCTTTAAAACAGGCCCGGGATTTTACCTATAGATACGGCATAGATCACGAAATTATAGAGACCGATGAACTTACAGATCCGGATTTTAGCAGAAACGATAAAGAAAGGTGTTATTACTGCAAAAAAGAACTGTTTACCGAGTTATTCAGAATAGCCGGGGACCGGGATATAGAGAATGTTTTAGACGCTTCTCATATTGCGGATACTAATGACTACCGGCCGGGTCTTAAGGCCGCCGTCGAGCTGGGAGTTATCAGTCCCTTTATAAAATTCGGGTGGAATAAAGATAATATAAGAGAAATATCCAAAGAACTGGGTATTCCCGGTTATGACCGGCCTTCGACGGTATGCGCTGCTTCCCGGGTACCCTATGGGACAAAAATAGACAGTAAAAATTTAGAGATGATTAAAGCCGGGGAGAAATTTCTTAAAGATAGAGGATTTAGAATCTGCCGGGTCCGCAGCGACGGGACCACGGCCAGAATTGAAGTGTCCGGAGAAAAAATAGAGGATATATTAGAAATTAGAGACGAAGTAGTTGAGAAATTCCGGGAGCTGGGGTTTGACTATATTTCGGTGGATCTTGAGGGGTACGGCTCCGGAAAAATGAACCGGGTAATTAAAGGCAAAAATTATGGAACCGGATAAAAAATATAAAAAGCTGATAGAGGATATACAAAAGGGAAAGTTGAAGACCACCGAGGCGGTCCAAAAAATTAAAAACCTCTCTTTTGAACAGTTAAGTTACGCCCGTATCGACCATAACCGTGCCGATCGCAAGGGGTATCCCGAGGTTATATTCGGAAAAGGTAAGACCGCCGGGGAAATTCTAAATATCTCCGGAAAAATCTTTGAACAAAGCAGGAGGGTCTTAATTACCCGAATAGGGGAAGATAAATATAAAAAAATAGAAGAAGATCTGCCCGGGCATGAATATTTTCCCAAAGGCCGGGCGGTTATAGTAGGGGACCGGCCGGAAGATGACAAATCTTCCCGCCCCGTTCCCGTGGTCACGGCGGGGACAGCCGATATACCCGTGGCCCGGGAGGCAACAGCAACCTTAAAAGCCATGGGTAACCGGGTCAGGGAGGTATTTGACGCCGGAGTATCCGGAGTTCACCGGTTTTTGGCGGATGTAGATACTTTTAAAGAGAGCAGGGTTTTAATCGTGGTGGCCGGCATGGACGGCGTGCTTCCTTCGGTGGCCGGGGGTCTGGTACCCTGTCCGGTCATAGCCGTTCCCACTTCCACGGGATACGGAGCTAACTTTGACGGGTTAGCCCCTCTTCTTACAATGTTGAATTCCTGCGCACCGGGGGTGACTGTGGTAAATATAGACAACGGTTTCGGGGCCGGTTATACTGCATCTTTAATTAACGGATCATGATCCTGTTTGACTGTTTTAACGGGGCCTCCGGGGATATGCTTGTGGGCGCACTTTTAGATACGGCTGATGAGCCAAAAGAACTGGCCTTTAAACTAAAAAAGAGTGGACTGGAAGATATCCGGGTGGATATACGGGAAATTACCAAAAATTCCCTGGCCGGAACCCGGGTAAAATTTAAGGGTCCGCAGAAAAAATTAAATACTTTGGATAAAATTAAAAGTTTAGCGGGAAAACTTAAATTATCCCAAAAAACAGAACAGAAACTGATGGGAATATATACCCGGATATTTAAAGCGGAGGCCGCGGTTCACGGGGTGGCGTTGGAGGAAGTTCACCTGCACGAGATTGGGGGGCTGGATACCTTTGCGGAAATTCTCTCATTTTTGCTTTTAACCGAGGGAGAAAAATTGTACTGTAAATCTCTGGCCGTGGGAGGAGGTACCCTAAAAACAGCTCACGGCGAAATACCCCTGCCTGCACCGGCCACCGCCGAAATTATAAAAGATATGCCGGTTAGGATAAAAGATAAAGACGGAGAGCTTTTAACTCCCACCGGGGCGGCGATTTTAAAAGAGACCGTTGATTTTAATATTCCGGATATAATTACCGGCAGAACGGGATACGGCATTGGAAAGAGAAGCATTTTACGGGTTATCCGGGGTAAAACCGTTGACGGGGGAGCAAAATTAAACCAGATTTCTTTTAATGTGGATGATATGACCGGGGAGGATATAGGATATTTTATCGAAAAACTCTCCTCTCTTGCGGTAGATGTATGGTTAGTTCCCGTATTGATGAAAAAAGGTCGACCCGGCCATAAAATAGAGATACTCTGCAAAGATAAAAATTTTGAGCGGGTAAAAGATTTAATTTTAAAAGAAACGTCCACGGCGGGTTTTAGAGTTTTGGAAATAAACCGGCGGGTATTAGACCGGGATATGGAAGAATTTAACTCATCTTACGGGAAATGCCGGATAAAAAAATACAGGTATAACGGCGGCCTTAAATATAAACCCGAATATGAGGATTTAAAAAAACTGGCCGGGAAAAGTGAGCTTGGGATTATGGAATTGAGAAAAAAAATTATGGAGGAGTTTAAAAATGAGTGACGTATATTTTATAGACCGGAGAGCTGACATCGATAATTCTGTAATAGACAGGTTAAAAAATCTTATAATGAAAATGGACATGAAAGATAAATTAAAAGAAAATGATACTGTAGCCGTAAAACTGCATTTTGGCGAACCGGGACTTACTACTTTTTTAAGACCGGTGTACGTAAAACCTTTTACCCGGGAGATTAAAAATTGTAAAGCGCATCCCTTTTTAACCGACGCCAATACAATTTATCAGGGTCCCCGGGCCGACGGTGTAAGGCATCTGAATACGGCTATAAAAAACGGATTTTCCTATTCGGTTACCGGTGCTCCTATTGTTATTGCCGACGGGATGGACAGTAAAAATGTAGAACAGGTTGAGGTTAACGGCCAATATTATAATAAGGTAAAGATAGCCGGGGAGGCCCACCGGGCCCGGGGGATGGTAGTTCTATCCCATTTTAAAGGGCATGAGATGTTTGGTTTTGGGGGAGCGGTAAAAAATATAGGGATGGGCCTGGCCGTCAAAGAGGGAAAACTTTCTTTGCATTCTTCTGTTAAACCGGAAGTTGAAAAGAGCAGCTGCACAAAATGCGCAGCCTGCATAAGACATTGTCCGGTAGATGCCATAGAAATGACCGAAGCCGGCGCGGCCATAGACCGGGATATCTGTACCGGATGCGGTCACTGCATAATGGTCTGCCCGGAGGAAGCGGTGAAGATAAAATGGGATATGGATTTTTCCGAGGCCCAGAAGAGAACCGCGGAGTACGCCCTGGGGGTGGTAAAACCCAAGCATGACAGGATATGGTTTTTTAACTTTCTCGAAGATATAACTCCCGAATGCGACTGCTACGGTTATTCTGACGCTCCCCTTACGGGGGATATAGGAATAATGGCTTCTAAGGATCCTGTGGCCTTAGACCAGGCTTCGTATGATAAGGTGAAAGAAGCCGAGCCCCTTAAAAACAGCAAGGCCGGTCAATTAGAAAAGGGAGACGATAAATTTAAAGCCGGTCATCCCCGGACCGACCCGGAAGCGATGTTCAGTTATGCTCAAGAAATCGGGCTGGGAGAAAGAGAATACAACCTCATAGAATTACCCCGGTAGAGCGCGGGTAATTAAATTTAAAATATGCTAGCCCCGTTAAAAAAATACTATACAGACCGGTATATTGTCCATGTGGATATGGACGCTTTTTTCGCCTCGGTGGAACAAAGGGATAATCCCGGGTACCGGAAGAAGCCGGTAATAGTGGGAGCTGATCCAAAAGGGGGAACCGGCCGGGGCGTGGTTTCGGCCTGTTCCTACCGGGCCAGGAAGTACGGCGTCCATTCGGCCATGCCCATCTCAGTAGCTTATCGCAAGTGTCCCGGTGCGGTGTTTTTACCCGTTAGAATGGAAAAATACACCAAAGTCTCCCGGGAAATTTTTGAAATACTTCAGAATTTTACTCCCCAAATAGAAAAGATAAGCATAGATGAAGCTTTCCTGGATATCACGGGAAGTTATCATCTGTTCGGCACTCCCGAAAAGACAGCCCGGAGAATAAAAAAAGAGATAAAAACTCAAACCGGACTTACCGCTTCTTTAGGACTGGCTCCAAACAAATTTATAGCTAAAATAGGAAGTGATTTTGACAAACCCGATGGTTTAACAGTAGTTAAAAAAAATAAGATAAAAGAATTTTTATTTCCTCTGGACGTGGAGAAAATATGGGGGGTGGGAGAAAAGACCGCAGCCGCTTTAAAAAAGATGGGGATCCGGACGGTAAAGGAGCTGGCCCAAAAAGATAAGGGGGAACTCTATGATAAATTTGGCAAAAGAGGACTGCATTTCTGGCGCCTGGCCAGAGGAATAGATAATAGAAAAATAGAGACTTTCCGGCCGGTAAAATCAGTAAGTCACGAATATACTTTTGAAAAAAACAGTACCGATGGAGAAAAAATAAAGGCAGTCTTGCTGGAGCTGTCCGGGAAAGTTTCCCGGCGGCTCAGGGACAAAGGGCTCAAAGGCAGAACAGTATCCCTAAAAATCAGGTTGACCGGTTTTAATACCTTTACCCGGGATAAAACGATAGAATATCCCCTCGACAGTACAGAAACTATATTTAAGTCGGTTTTAAAATTGTATGGTGAATTCACCGATAAAAGAGAAGGGGTCCGGCTTTTAGGGGTGAAAGTCAGTAATTTTTCCAAAGGGCAAAAGCAGATGGACCTTTTTAATAAGGGGCCCGGTAAAGAGGAGAAAAAATTGGACGGGGCAATGGACAAACTCAGAAAGAAATACGGAACCGGTACTCTTTACCGGGCGGGAATTATGTTATCCGACAAAGATAGAGCATGAAAAAGAGGAAGGGCAGCTGCATATGTATTGTCCTGTTTACTTTTTTCTTTATTATGCTTTGGGGCACCAGACCGGCCGGCGCATCATGGCTGGAGGACCTCTTTTTACCTTATACCCAAAAAGGCGTTTTCAACAGTTATCCCTCCCTGAAAGGTGAAAAACCTGTAACATTCAGATGGTGGTATAAAAATCGGCCATACCGGCTGGATTTAACTTTATACGAATCATTGTATAAATTTTATGCCGGTCAGCCCAAATCTGTTTCATACCTGGATTTTAAAGGACCGCCCCGGGACTGGCAGGAAAAATTTTATGCTCTTTTTACAACGGTGCCGGGCAGGGAAAACATATTTTCTGTTATTGCCCGGAAGATAAAAAAGATGGGGGACCGGAGAAGTTTAAGCGATGATGAGATAGTGGAACTGGTAATAACTTTTATACAGTCAATTCCCTACGACCGGGAAAACGCCGACCGGATTTTAAAAGAAGAACAGTCCGTAAAATACCCTTATGAAGTGCTCTACAAAAAGCGGGGAACCTGCAGCGGGAAGAGTTTCCTGGGGGCCCTTATTTTAGAGGATCTGGGTTACGGGTGGGCTTTCTTTATCTATGAAGAACGCCAGCATCTGGCTCTGGGCTTGCAGGTACCCGATAAGTACTCTAACTACGATTCCGGTTACTGTTATGTAGAGTCAACGGTTTTCGGGCTTCCCCCGGGTATAATCCCCGAATTCGGCGAGGATTCAGGGGTGATGCCGGTTCAAAATTATAAATTTGAAAAGAAAGATATTTTGGACACCGGAAGAGATTCAGGCATTTTCCCCGAAATTTCCACCGAAAAATTAGGAGAAGTTGAAATATATCAAAAACATACGGGAAAAGAATATACCGGGATAAAAGAGGTGATGGATAAGAGAAACCGGATTATACAGTTATACGATTCAGCAGCTGTTGATAAGAATATGATAGAAAGACTTAAGGGAAAAGTTAGCCGCAAAGAGAGAGAAATAACCCGGTATATCAAGAAGATGAAACAGGAGAAAAAAAGAAATAACGTAGATAAATACAATAATATGGTGGAAATATACAGGGAAAAACATAAGAATTACAGAGAAGACCTGGACAGGTATAACAGATTAGTTAAAGAGTATAACCGTAAGATAAAGAAATACAATTCCTTAAACTGGGAATTTTTTCAGGTAGGCGAAAGAAGAAAACTTAAAGATTAAATTTTGAAATTTTTATATAAAAACTTGACATTTTCCAGTATGAAATTATAAATAATATAATCAATTGCTAAATAACAGGAAGTGAAAAAGGAGAAATTATCAAAGAATCAAATTTTTGCATAATAGATACTGAAACCGGGGGGCTGGATCCCCAGAAACACAGTATTCTTTCCGTGGGAATAGTTATAGCCGACCGGGAGAATATTATTGATGGTTTTGAGATAAAAATAAAAGAAGATAATATTGCAACTACTCCGGGTTCGATGGCCGTAAATAAAATAGATCTTAAAGAACACGTAAAAGAAGCTCTGAGCCCTGAGGATACAGTGAATAAAATAATTGATTACTTTGCCGGCCGGGAAAATGTAATGAGGGATGATGATAATAAAGTAGTACCGATAGGCCACAATATATATTTTGATATAGATTTTATGCACCGTCTCTTTAACCTGGCTGGCGTTTCTTATATGAAATATTTTTCCCACCGGAATTTGGATACTTCTACGCTGCTCAGGTTTTTTAATTTGACGGGGAAGCTGGATTTAAATTCTGCCAGCCTGGCGTCTGCCTGTGAATATTTAGAAGTAGAAAATTCCAGAGCTCACAATGCTCTCTCCGATGCCAAGGCTACTGCAGAAGTATTTCAGAAGTTATTAAAATTATAATAACCGGTCCGGCGCCGGTTTAAAATGGATTAAGTCACAGTACATTAAAATTTTTTAGTCTCTTTCCGGGAAAATTTTCATTTCACTTTTTCCAGCTTTTATGTTAACCTTATACAAATAAGAATTTAAAGTTAGATTCTCTTTAAAGGTAGAAATTTAAGAGGTTTAAAAAGTATTAAAAAGAGAATTAGGATAATAAAAAGAATAAGGATATTATATGAACAGTAAAAATAAAAGAATAAAAGGAATACTGGACAAGCATCGCAGCGGGTTCGGTTTTGTGATAAGAGATGACGGCGTTAAACCCGATATTTATATAAATAAGAAGAATCTTAAGACGGCAATGGATAGAGATCAGGTTGAAGTGAAAATTGTCTCAAATAGAAAAAAGGCAAAACCCGAAGGTCGCGTAGTTAAAATTATAAAGAGGCAATCCCGAAAAGTTATAGGAACTTTTGTCTCAGCAAAAGGGTGGAAGGGGGTCTTACCTTTAGGCTCTGACGCCGAACGTATAGATCTTATTGAAAATGATCTATTTAAAAAAGTCAGCGAAGGGGATAGAGTCTATGTTCATCTGGACAGAATGCCGGGAAAGAAAAAAAATGCCCGGGGAAAAATTATAGAAATTCTGGGTCCTGCGGGAACTTACAAGACGGAAGTGGCTATAACTCTCCTGCGGAATGATATAAAAGAAGAATTCAGTTCCGGGGCTGTAAAAGAAGCAAAAGAGATCCCCGCCAGTATTGATAAACTGGATAAGACCGGCAGGGAGGATTTGACACATTTAAACTGTTTTACCATAGATCCCCAGTCGGCAAGGGATTTTGACGACGCCGTATCCATAAAAAAGACAAAAAAAGGATATAAGCTGGGGGTGCATATTGCAGATGTGTCACATTTTGTCAAAGAGAACTCCGGGCTGGATAAGGAGGCATACGATCGGGGGACCAGCGTATATCTTCCGGGCAAAGTCATTCCCATGCTCCCCGAAAAGATATCCAATAATATCTGTTCTCTTAAGCCCCATAAAAAAAGATTTACAATATCTGTTTTAATGGACCTGGATAAAAAGGGAAATATTAGAGATTACAGATTTTCTAAAAGTATAATTAAAAACAAGTGCCGGTTTACCTATGATGACGTCGATGAAATTCTGGCCGAAGAAACCTATACGGCCAAAGATATGTACGGGGATCTAAATACTATGGTCCAGCTGGCCAAAAAATTAAAAAAACAGAGAGACAAAGGCGGCTGTATCGATTTTGAATTTCCGGAGGTAAAAATAGATTTAAAAGAAGACGGCAAGGTTAAAACAATAAAGAGGGAAGAGAGAACTATGTCCCACCGCCTGATTGAAGAATTTATGATACTTACCAACGAAGTGGTGGCCGGTCACATGGCCGACAATAAGATTCCCAGCCTGTACCGGATCCATGAACAGCCGGAAGGGGAAAAGCTGGAATCTTTCAGAAATTTTGTTAAACTTTTCGGGTTTACACTTCCCGAAGATAAAAAAATTACTCCCCAGCATCTGCAGACTATACTTGACCGTATCCGAAAGAGCAAGGAGGAAGTTGTAATCAGCACTATGATGCTCCGCTCCCTCCAGCAAGCGGTCTATTCCCAGCATAATAAAGGTCATTTTGCGCTGGCCCTGGATAATTATACCCATTTTACCTCTCCCATCCGCCGGTATCCCGATCTTATAGTTCACCGCATTGTATCTGAGCTGGCCAAAAACGGAAAATTGTCCCAAAAGAAAGAGAAGAAATACAGAGAAAATCTTGAAAAATGGGGAGAAGAGCTTTCTAAAAAGGAAAGATCTGCCGGCGCCGCCCAGATGGAATCTAAAGAGCTCAAGTTGATGGAGTTTATGAAAGACCGTCTCGGCGATGTATTTGAAGGCATTATAAGCGGAGTAACTTCCTTCGGGGTTTTTGTGGAACTCAATATGGGCCTGGAAGGGCTGATACACGTCAGGGATTTAAATGACGATTACTATATCTTTTCTGAGGATAAGATGGTTCTAAGAGGAAAGAGAACCGGCAAAAAATTTAAAATAGGGAACAAGTTGAAAGTTCAGCTGGCCCGTATTGACCTGGAGAAAAGACAGGTTGATTTTAAGATCGTCCGGGATTAAGTTAATTAATAGCTAAAAACCGGGGTATTAATTTTTGCCGATTTGATTTAAAAATTGGCCTGCTTTTTTACTTACGAACTTATCGGAATTTTTGGACTGTTCCTTAAGTATTTTAACTGTCTCTTTATTGTTTATCTGTGAACAGACCCACAGCGCGGAAATTTTCATCCATTTATCTTTGCTGTCCAGCATCCGTCTGATCTCTTTCATAGCTTTTTCCCTATCGTAAGGGTATAGAATTTTTACGGCATTGGCCCGTATTCTGTTGTTGGCATCGTTTAAATAGACCGAGAGCATATTGTATATATCCCGGGGATCTTCATCGCCGGTCAGTTCTTTTTCCATCGCTTCAACTTCATTTGCTTTTCGGCGATAACTGGGGTCGATATCGGTTACTACTTCTCTATTGTCATTGATAACAAGTTTTGAATCTACTTTGTCCGGAGAATGGGATGAACCGCTCTCTTTTTTTTCGCCCGTCAGGTTCAAAGCCGCTTCGCAGTCCAGTTCCTTTGCTGCCCAGGAAGCCGCCCGGTGAAATCTTTCAGCCGGTTTTTGGAGCATTTTTCTTAACACAGAAAGAGCTTTTTTTTCATTGAACCGGTATAAAATTCTGGCTGCGTTTGCCTGGATCCATTCATTTTTATCATCTAAAAAAGGTTCAAGGAGGTTCATAGCAACCCGGGGATCATTTTCGCCGGCAAGTTCTTTTTCCAGAAGTTCGAGTTGAAGTCCGCTGACTTTACCGGTAAGTTTTTGTCTTTCCAGGCATCTTTCTATGATTATCTCCAGTTGATCCATATTTAATGGTTTAAGTATATAGTCATAGGCTCCGTGTTTCATGGCGTCCACGGCGGATTCGGCCGAGCCGTAAGCGGTAACAACTATAACTTCGATGTCCGGTTGAATTTCCTTAGCTTTTTTAAGTACCTGGATACCGCCAACTTCCTCCATTTTTAAATCAGTTACCACGATGTTGTATTTGTTTTTCTTTAGAAGCTCAATGCCTTTTTCGCCGTTTTCAGCCTGATCTACGTTGAAATCTTCGGAGTTAAGAAAGCTGGTCATACCTTCCCGGGCATCTTTACTGTCATCAACCACCAGTATCTTTTTCTCTGACTGTTTAAGGGTTTTGCTTATGGAACTGCCTTTGCCTTCGGGCTTTATATTTATCCGGGGAGATTTTTGCATGGTTGAGACTTCCCTGAGTTCCCGGATAATCTTTTCTTCGTGGTTTCGCAGGGAATCCATTCTTTTCTTGTCTTTTTTTCTGACAAGCATCATGGTGGATACAAAAACTAATCCCCCGATAATAACAATGGCAACTATAATATAGGTGTTGGTCCTTGTGGATTGGGCCATCTGTTTTTCGAGGGTTTTGCGTTCCTGTTCGAATTTATTTAATACATCTTCAATTACCTCATCCTGCTGCAGGTAACCGGTAATTAATTTTTCCTGTTCTTTTCTGAAACCTTCCAAAATGGGAGTCATCCGGGTAGCTTTTTTATCTTCTTCCTTTTCTTCAGTATCCGTTACTATTTCATACATTTCTTTTACCTGTTTTTGATCTGGAGCCAGGTTGTAGGCCTTTTCCAGATAGGGCTTTGCTTTATCGTACTGGTCCTGTTCGTAAAACCGGGTTCCCATCTCTACTAAACTTTTAAGATAGAAAGTTTTTACTTTTTCGTTATCCGGGGCCTGATTGTAGGCCTGCTCGAATTTAACTACGGCTTCATCCAGATTTCCTCTGACGTAATTAACTACCCCGTCATTGAATACTTCCGGTTCCCGGTCCTGGGTCAGCGCGGGGGCTGTCAGGGTAAATAAAATTATACCTATTATTATTACAGTTTTTTTATGAAACAATGTATCCTCCTCAATTATTCTGCTTCTATATATTCTTTTAATTTTTCCACGTTTTTACGAATTCTCTTGTTATCCGGATCCAGCTCCAGGGCCTTTTCCAGAGAATTTACGCCTTCTTGAAGCCTTCCGGCAGAAATATGCTTAAAACCGGTATTCCTCAATTTAAAAACCTCTGCTTTTTTTAAATCCGGATTTAAATCCAGGGCTTTGTCCAGCTCTTCTTCAACTTTGTCAAAAGCGTTCCGCTCAAAAAGCCTTTTGGCTTCCTTATAATGTTCTTCTGCTTTTTCCAGTTTTTTCTGAGCTACAATTTGGTCAATTTCCACCAGTATTGATTGGATAGCCTGCGCGGTATCTTTATCTAAAGGATCCCGTTCAAGTATTTTTTCAAATTCCCGGCTGGCTTCTTTGTAATTGCCTTCCTGAAAAAGTTTTATGGCCTTTGTTATAAGATTGATATAGGCCTGATTGACATTTTTGAGAGTTTCGATCCGGGTATTAGCTTTTTGCTTTGTCTTCTGAATTAATTTTGTCTCCCGTTCATTTCTCTTTCCGAACCTGAAATTTACGCTCATCCTGTGGGTATTTCCAAGTTCATGAAAAATGTAAGCGTAATCTATATCCATGTTAAAAAGGTGCATGCCCATGCCCACAGCCGCCTGCTTGTAATTGAAACCGGCTCTGAGGTTTAAAAGATCAAAAATTTCAGTTTCACCCCCAAGATAAAACCGGGGGTTGTGGGGAGTATCATCTATAACTTGATCGACATCGAGCATCAATGTTCTTTTTCCGTCGGGAGTTTGGTACCCCATCCCGAATTTTAAATTCGGGGGGATCTTTTCTTCGCTGCGGTGTTCTAATTTAGTAAACATTAAATTTTGGACCGTAAAACTGAATTTAAGAGTATCTTCTCCGGGCAGCTTAACTTTTCCCTGTATTCCCGTATCCAGACCGTGTAATCTGCTGGCATAGTTATAATAATTTCTGTTTATTAATTTGTAATTGACGCCCCAGTTAACATTTTTAGAAAGCTTGCGGGCGTAAGTAAAATTGAAAGTATCCCATTTATCGGAAAAATCTCCTAAAGACCGGCCCAAAACGTCGGTCTCTTCGGCAAGTCCCGATCTAAGTCTGTAATAACCTATTCCCAGGGTTGAGTCCTGGGTGAGCTCAAATCCAGGGGGAAGAGGGTGGGCAAAGTTAAAAGCTCCGTATTCTCCGTTCATCCACAGCGGGACATAATGTAAACTTATCTCGTGAGCTCCTATGCCCGCAAGACCGGCCGGGTTCCAGTAGGGAGCCACGTTACTTTCATCTACCGTGGAAAAGGCTCCCCCGGTGGCCATTCCCCGGGGTCCTCCCCCCAGGGATAAAAGAATTTCGCCGGGATAACCGCCGGAATCCGATGACGGATAATAGGCCTGAAGGGAAGCCGTATAAAAGATTATCAGGACAGCGGACAGGAGTTTTTTAATCATTTTACCACTCCTATAAGTCTTTTTTCCCGGGAAGTTGTACCCGAGTTTTCCCCTTTGGCCGTAACAGAAAGTATATAGATACCGTCGGCTAAAACTCTTCCGTTGCCGTTATAACCTTTCCAGGGAATACGGTTTGTATAACCAACGGAGCTGCCTTTACCCCCGTTTTCGCCGGGTTTGATATCTTTTGTATATACCAGATCTCCGGTTATGGTGTAAAAATCCAGAGTTACCTGCGAATCTTCATTTAAAGTGTAAACTATTTCGGTCTCCCGGGAGCCGGCCCGGAAAGGGTTGGGGAAATTTCTTACCTCTGAAAGATGTCCGTCAGGTGGACTGTATAGCTGGACGGCAAAAATAGAAAGTGACTTTACGTCCCGGGCGGTGACGGTATTATTATCGGTATTTACGACCTGATCGGTGGAGGCGAGTTCCCACCGGTCATCACTGAACCGGAAAATCCGGATGTATTTTACATTTACATCGCAACAGTCAAGGTAATTGTCGTTATCGGCATCAACATATTTCATAGTTACATTGCTGCTCAGATCGTTTACTGAAAGAACAGCGTCAGTTTCCCGGTCTTTAACCTGTATGTTGTAAGCCGTGTTGTTATCGAGAGTGCGCAGCCTCGGATCCCCGATGGCGTTGTTGTCAGCCGTTTTTATCAGGCCGTCCTCGCCTTCACCGGTCTTGTTAACGTCAAAATAACCGTCTTCGGGCAGATTCTGTTCGCCGGAAATAATTATATCCTCATCTTCACTGTCGGCCTCAGCCCACCGTACATAAAAACTTCCGGGATCACCGGTATTAAAAGTTTCTTCATCAAATTCATCTATAGCGCTGACCTTCCACCAGTATCTGGTAAAATCTTTGAGTTTACTTTTTAGAGTGTAACTGGAGCCGGAAATATCTTCAACTACCTTTTGTCTGCTAAAATCTTCGTATTGAGAATAGTATAGTCTGTATGTAAAAGAGTCTCCTTTTGGTATATCCTGATCGTCGCTGTCCTCCCAGTTGAATTCAGGGTAGAGAATTTTAACTTCCTCTTCCGGAGCGGGAGAGATAAGAGAAAATTCTTCCGGGGGGTGGTTATTGTTAAATACAATAAAATCATCATTTGATATGGCTGTTCCCGTAGTGGACATATTGTCATAGGCCCGGATTTGAACCCGGTACCGGTGTCCGTCCGGGTAGGCAGTTGTATCCCAGGAATAATTTGTAGTACCGCCGGTTAAACCGTCATCCAGGTATAGGTCCTGAACTTCCGTTATCCAGCTGTTTTTTCCGTCCGTTGAGATAAGTATGTCAAAATGGATCTCATCAACAGGATTAATATCGTCATAGTCCCAGCTTATTTCTTCGGTATCCACATAGGTCTCCCCGCCGTCCGGACGATTTAAAGAAACCTCTGGGGGAACATTAGCGTTATCTACAGTAGCAGATGATACGCTCTGTGAAGACAGTCCCATGTTGTCTTCTGCGGTAACTTTCAGCCAGTAAGTAGCGTTGGGAACTTCCAGGGTATACCATTCGTAGTAAGTTGTATTGTCGGATAAATTTGAGGCGATCTCGGTATCGTAAGTTGCCCCTCCGTCATCTGAAAGCATTATATCAAAAGAGTGGGTATCCGGGGGATTTACATCCCGATAGTCCCACCGTATAGTGACGTTACTTGAAATTGCTACGCCGTCGGTAGGATGGATAAGTTCAATTTCCGGGGTAAAGTTTGTGGAGGAGACGGCAATATTGGATATCTGGGACCGGTTGCCCGCGTCGTCTTTAGTTTTTATACCCAGATAATAGGCCCGGTCATCTTCCAGACCGGTTACGGTATAATTTCTCGGCTCCTCCGGAGAAGAAGGCTCGGGGGGAGTGGAAACTTTTGGAGCTTTACTCCAGAGAGCTTCGGTTAGATTATAGGTGGCGTAACTTATAAGATATTCTGAAATAGTCTCTGTCTTTCCCGTATCTCCCGGCTCGGTCCACTCGATATCGATTTCCCCGTTAGCTGTTCCTCTTTGGGCCTGAAGATCGGTTATCTGGTCCGGGGGGACAGTATCCACCCAGACCGTGTAAGTGGAAGTCCATGCAGAATCAGAGTAGGTGTCCGTGGCTTTAATCTGCCAGTACCAGGGGGAGTGATAGATCTCATCTGTAATGGTGAAGCTGGAATAGTTTAATTCACTTTCGGCAATCTCTTCATATGTAAAATAAACCGGAGAAAAACCGGTATTTGTAGAAATCCGGAGTTTGTAGGTCGGGGTATCCCCGTCCTCATCGTAAGAGTTTTCCCAGACAAATTCCGGCCTGAGGGTATTTACAGGTTGTAAATCTTCGGGGGAGAAGACAGTGGGAGTTTGAGGTGGACAGTTGTAATTAAATTCCAAGTTGTGAACTACGGGGGTTTTAGAGCTGGTAGTGGAGTCAAGAACCGCTTTCCAGCGCAGGTATCTTTTTGATAAACCGGTTACATCACTTGTCCATTCCGACCAGGAGCTGTTATCCGGGCTGTCCGAAAATGAATAGTCAACCGACCCGCCGTTTAAAGTTTCGGAAGAAGTGAAATTAAGATAGAGGGGGTCGGATACCAGGGTGTCGTATCCTTTGGATACTCCCGTGGAGGGGTAGATATATTCGGAAACAAATTTTATGTCCGGAGCCCCCCAGAGATCTTCTATCTCTTCACTCGGGAACCCGGATGCCTGAGTTGATTTTACCGCTGAATATAATTTTAAGTAATTTCGCCGGGTGGGAAGAGAAGTATTAAAATAGGTTCTCGATGATTTACATATTACCGAGACCCTGTAATAAGTGCCCGAAGAAACCTTCACCGGGGAAATATCCGCAAAAGACCACCCCGAAGTATCGGGAACCGTGGTGCTGGATAGTATAGTCCCGTCGTCCGACCAGAGCCGGACTTTGGTATTGCCCGAGTAGTCATCTGCCCTGAACCGGCCCAGGGCAGTTATTTTACCGTCGTAAAGGGCCTTAAACCGGTACCCTCTCTCGGATGCATCGTCTTTAGATATATCAGATTCGTCGTCTTGGAGGGGTTTTTGGGTAGTTGTAGAAAGAGTAAGATTGTTATTTGCCGTATCCCAGTTGGCTGTAGTCTCGGTTGATTTTTTAATTACGGAGGTAAAATCTTCCGTAAACGTACCTGCGCCGCCGGGAGCAGGATACAGTAACATTATAATAAATAGCGGTATCAGACAGACAATTCTTTTGATGATAGAAGTTATATATTTAAACATTTGTTTAGGGTTACAATTTATTTTATATAATAATAACACATTAACCGCTTTTATTCTACCTGTCAAAGAATAAAATAAAAAAAATGACATAAAATATACATTTAAATTATGAGTAATAACCATTTATTAGAAGAGAAGGGCTAAAATTAGTTGATAATTTTGTATTTTTGTGTTATTATTGGAGTGAAAGAAAGAGAAACCGATAAGGGCAAACTTGTTGTAAAGCAAGGACGCAAAGTCACGGAGCTTATTGTAAAAGCTGGCCGGGCTACCGAAGTTCAGGGGAAATTAAAATATATGTTCGGTGGGCAAAAATGATTAAAAAGATATTACAATCAGTAGTATTGGGATTTTTTGCTTGTGTCCTTGTGACAGGAACTTCACATGGATGGGGGGATGGTGAAGTTATTATAGATCCCGACCCTATAGGTGGTGAAGACCCCGAAGAAGAGGATACACCAATTGTAGCCGGCATAGATGTAACTCCCCAGACCCTTAACCTTTCCAGTAACAGGAAATTCGTCACTATTTATATAGCTCTTGAAGAGGGCGAAGAAGCAGAAAATATACTAAAAGAAACTGTTAAAATAACTCACATCGGCGGAGAATCCATAGACCCGGTACAGACAGTGGATAACCCCTGGGGGTATGAAGACCATACCGGCGACGGCGAAGATGAACTTATGGTGAAAGTTTCAGCGGATGATATACTTCATGTCTTACCCGAATCCGAAGAACTCAGTTTTACTGTAGCCGGAGATCTTGAAAACGGAGATGAATTTGAGGGAAGTGATGCCATAAGAACTATAAAAAAATATTCTCCCGCTTCTGAAACAAGAAAATTCAACTACAAATTAAAAGGGAATATTCCCGATTCTCCCAGCAGAGCTAAAGTTAAAGAGGCCAAAGTCTGGATGAATTATACATCAGAAGATAAAAACCACCTTTTAAAAGCCAAAAAAGCTGATAAAGATAATCAAAAATTAGATAAAAAGTCCGGAGAATATTATTACCTTCCCGCTGAAAACGGACAGGGTTATGAATGGGATGTAACCGAGGATGTTAAAGAAATCTGGGAAAACGGCGGCACAAATTTTGAAACTGTAATTGATTATGAATCTTCCGAAGTTGGCGATTATCCCCGTCTGGTAGTAACTTACGGCGATGGTACTGTAACGGAGACGGAGTTAAAAGATGCCCAGCTTCTGGGACCGGATGTTGCCCCTGCAGAATCCAAAGATGAAGTTGAGCTCTATTACAATAGCAAAGATGCTAAAAAATACGGTCTGTCTTCACTTACGCTTTACGGATGGAATGAGTATCTTGAAACCTGGGAAAAGGTTAAAGGTTCCAAGGTAAATAGTCAAAAGAATTCCATTTCTGTTTCAGACAACAGTTATCCAAAATACAAGGTAGCTTCTTTATCCGGCACCAGCGAAACCCCGGATACAGGTAGTTCAAATACAAGTTTAGGACAGAATTACCCCAATCCATTTAATCCCGATACTACAATAAAATACACCATAGACGAAGCCGCCCACGTCTCTCTTAAAATATATAATACCAGAGGCCAGAAAGTGGCTACCCTGGTCGATGAGTACAAAGAGGCCGGGAATCATAAAGTAGTATTCGAAGGCGGCGATCTTTCCCGGGGAGTATATCAGTACCAGCTTAAAGCCGGCGATACCATCCTGACTAAGCGAATGGTGGTTCTTCACTAACATAAACTATCCTTATAATTAAAACAACAAAATAATTATGAAAAAGACAGCTATTTTTATATGGGTAATATTCTTTTCTGTTTTTAAACTATATGCCCAGGATTTTACCGGAGCAGACACCGGTGCGGAATTTTTAAAGTTTGGCGTGGGAGGCCGGGAATCGGCTATGGGAGAGACATATGACGCCCGGAAAGCGGATATTTTTTCAACTTACTGGAATCCGGCCGGAATAGCCCGCATTGACAGGATGAATACCGGGGTGATGCATTCTAAAGTTTCAGAAACCTCTTCTCTTGAATACCTTGGTTTTGGAATGCCCGCAGCCGGAGGCGGCTTTGCCGCATCCGGACATTTAATGTTATACGATGAGGAACCCCGCATAGATGAGGAAGGCGAAGAAGCAGGGCATATATTCTGGCAGGAAAGGGCGTTTTCGGTTTACTACGGAAAAAGTTTTACCACCAATCTGGCAGGGGGAGTAGGAGCAAAATTTATTCAGAAAGTGTTTGACGGTACCGGACTTGATAAGATAACGGGGGAGGCATTTGCTGTTGACGGAGGAATTATTTATAACTACCCGGGCTTTAATGACAGGTTAAACCTGGGAGCCAGCGTGATAAATCTGGGGCAGAAAATAAAGATGGGAGATCAACCTAAATCCGATGATTTGCCCAGGACAGTTAGAATCGGGGGATCATACGAGTATGATAATCTTCTTTTTACCGGGGAACTAAATAAAATCCTGGATGATAGCTGGCGTCCGGGAGTGGGGGTAGAATACACGGTTGCCTCCGAATTTTTTTTAAGGACAGGATATTATAGCAGGGCCGGTAATCTGGGGGGACTTACTTTAGGTGTGGGAATAATATCCGGTAATTTTAGTCTGGACTGGGCTTCTTTGCCCGCCGGTGAGATGCTGGAAGTGTCCCGGGAAAACAGAATTTCTATTAAATTTAATTTTTAGGAAGAGTAATAATAAATTTACAGCCTTCTTCAGTACGGTTTTTAATAGTAATTTTACCGTCATGAGAATTCACTACTTTTTTTACTAAAGCCAGGCCCAATCCGATGCCTTCCACCTGTCCGGTAAAAGAGTCTTCAAGCTGTTGATACTTTTCAAATACTGTACTCTGTTTTTCCAGGGGAATACCCGGGCCGTTATCTTCTACCGTTAAAGTTATATTATTTTCTTTTTCTTCTGCTGTTACCCAGATCTTTTTCTCTTTCTTATCATTGAATTTTATTCCGTTTTCTATGAGATTTTCGAGAACCTCCTGAAACTTTTCTCCGTCTAATTTTAATTTATCAAGGTTTTCAAAACCTCTTAATTTTACATCTACGTCACTTTTGTTTATCAGCGGTTCTAAAGCTTCAAGAGACTGAGTGACAATCTTTTTTAAAGAGACTGCGTTTTTGTTAAGAGATAGTGTTTCTGTCTCCAAAAGCGTAAATCTGAGAAGTTTATCCACAAGAGAAGAGAGCTGGTTTGTCTTTTGGTCTATTACGGATACAAATTCTTTTTCGGAATCATCCAATTTCCGGAGGGTCTTATCCTGAGTTAACATATCTAAAAAACCCAGGGCGGATGTTAAAGGGGTCCGGAGTTTATGGGACATGAGTCTTAGGAAATTTTTCTTTATCAAGGTCTCTTTTTTATGGTCGGTTATATCTCTAAGTACAAAAATGATATTTATAGTTTTATCATTATTGTCTTTTATTTTAGTTGCCATACCGGCAAGATAAACCGGCTGGGGATCCTTTTTTGCCAGTTCGAAAGTCTCAGTCTGGCTGTCAGAATTTTTTATTTTTTGCCATGATTTTGAAGGGGAAAATCCGTTTAAGATATTTCTTATATCTCTTCCGCGGCATTCTTCGCCGGGGCAGTTGAAAAACTTTTTGGCGGTTGAATTAATCAGCATAATTTTAAAATTACCGTTAACCATTATGGCCCCGTCTCCCATATTGGAAAATAAAGATGAAAGTTTATTTTTTTCCTGCTCGAGATTGCGGAATAAGTAAGAATTTTCGATAGCCACCGCGGCCTGCTGGGCAAATATAGATAAAAGTTTAATATCTTTTTCGGAAAATTTTTCTTCAAGGGCAGTTCTTTTGAGGTTAACAGTTCCGATTAGTTTGCCCTTTACTATCATAGGTACGCTCATACCGGAGTTAATATCTTCAAATTGTTGTAAGGATTGGAACCATTTTTTATCTTTTTCATTTTCACTTAAAAGAGGTTTTTTTAAGATAGCGGCTTTACCGGCAAACCGTTCCCCGAGTTGGAGTCTTTTACCCTCCACTTTCTTTTTAAAAGTGCCCTGGGCCGCTTTAATTTCAAGTTCATTTTTTTTAGAATCATAGAGCATTATCGATCCCCCGTCGGCATTTAGGGCATCGGAGGCTAATTTAATAATTCTGGTAAGCAGTTCGTCCAGTTCAATAACGGTACTTAATTTTTGGGATACTTCATAGAGATTTACAATCTGTTTTAGACCGGATACTTCTCTGACCAGATTCTGCTTTTCCAGGCATCTTTCCAGAAGCACTAAAATTTCTTCCATGTTAAGGGGCTTGGAGACATAGTCATACGCTCCGGCTTTCATGGCCTTGACGGCTGTATCAACAGAGGCGTAGGCGGTCATAATAATAACTTCAGTATTCGGATGCAGTCTTTTTGTCTCCTCTAATACACCTATGCCGTCTATATCCTGCATTTTTAAATCGGCCAGGACTATGCTGTATTTATTGTCTTTGAGAAGCTCTACGGCCTGCTCACCGCTATCGGCTGATTCTATTTCAAAATTTTCTGCGGACAGGTATTGCTCCAGGCCCACGCGGGCATCCCTGTTGTCATCTACTACAAGTATCTTAGGATTACTCATTTTTTATTTTTTACTATGGGAAGTGTAAAATGAAAAACAGAACCTTTGTCAACTTCAGACTCCACCCAGATTTTACCGTCCTGTTCTTCAATAATCTGTTTTGCTATGGCCAGGCCCAGGCCGGTACCTTTTTGACCTTTTATTTTTTTTCGTACCCCCTTAACCTGTTCAAATTTACTGAATATTCCCTTGCGGTCTTCTTCGGGGATTCCCATTCCCGTATCTTCCACATTTACTTTAACGAAATCTTCGGAATCTTTTTCGGCGCTAACCGTAACCCGGCCATCCGCGGGAGTAAATTTTATGGCATTATTAATGAGATTACTTAATATCTGTTTTGTCCTGTCCGGGTCGCCATTAACCTGGGGCAGGCTTTCCGGTAATTTTTTCTCCATAATTACATCTTTTTTCTCTCCCTGGACTTTGTAGAGGCTGAATATTTCATCTATTACGGGTATGAGATCAAAATTTTCTGAAGATATCTCCATTTTTCCCCTTTCTATTTTAGAAATATCCAGAAGGTCGTTAATAAATTTTTCCAGTCTTTTGGCGTTATTTCTCAAAACTGTCAGAGATTTTTTTTGTTCTTCGGTCATCTCTCCCAGGCGGCCCTTGAAAAGCAGATCAAAATGTATGGCCATAGCATTTAAGGGAGACCGGAATTCATGGGTAACGCTGGATATAAAATCCTGTTTCATCTCATCCAGTTCCTTTAATTTTTTGGCCATCCTATTAATATCCTCGGCCAATCCGCCCAGTTCATCTTTTCGGGTTACATCTATTTTGGTGTCCAGGTTGCCGTCACCTATTTTTTCTGCTGCTTGAGTCATCTTTTTTATGGGTTTGGTCATTATCACCGAAAGTATTACAGCACCTATAAACCCTATTAATAGTCCTGCTCCTCCGACGGCGGCAATTTTTTTTCTGGTTTCGGCTAAACCGTCATCTATTTTATCCTGTAAAAATTTATCCGAAAATCCGATAATAGCCGTACCTCTTGGTTTATTATTGGTGCGGACAGTAGTGGTTGTAACTGAGATATTTTCATTATTCTCAAAGAGTTTAGAGGATTGCTCCCCTATAAGTTCACTGTTAGAGTGAGCAATTATTTCCCCCCGGGAAGTATACGAAGCAGCAAATGCAACTTCGGGATTTAGGTTTTTTATCTGTTTGATGTAATTGATTAGCATTATCTGGTTGGAAGTAATGAAAGATTCTTTGCTGACTTCGGCCAATCCGTTTGTCAGGGAGATTTTATTCTCCTGTATCTCTTTAAATAACATATTCTTCTCGGCAATATAGAAGAATATAGAAACCCCAAGTACTACTAATACCGTAAGAGTGCATGTCAGTAAACTGAATTTTGTTCTAAGTTTCATTTAATCCTGTGATTCCCTTCTTGCCCGCTGGAGATTTTCTTTTGCTTCTTCCAGCCGGGGATTGAATTTTACAGCTTTTTCCCATAGTTTGATGGCCTGTTTAAGATCTCCGCCGGAATATGCAGAAAGTGCGCTGCGATTTAAATCAGATGCTTTGTCCCGCATTTTTTGTTGAATTTTTTCAAGTAAATTCCGGGCATTTTGTAAATCTGAATTATAATTCAGAGCCCTTGAAATTTTTTCTTTTGAATCAATAAGTTCATTATCTTTATATAACTTATTTCCCTGTCTGTAAAGAGTGTCGGCCAGTTTTTCCCGGGCCGGGGTATGGTCTGGGTCCAAGTCAAGAACTTTCTGAAAATTCTGGACTGCCTGTTCCCAGTTTTTTTTCTTTAAATTGTTGTTTGCCGACTCCATATGGGAGGTGATCTGCCGCTTTTTTATACGCTCTTCCTGTTCTTTTTGTATCCTTTGCTGAATTAATCTCTGTTCTTTTTTTCTTTCTTCAATCTTTTTTACGTGTTCGGCGGCTTTCTGGTTTTCGGGATTTAACGTTAAGACTCTCTGGAATTCCTCCATGGCTGTATCATAATTGTTCTTGTTGAAGCTCTCCATTGCGCTGCCTAAGATAGCTCCTTCCACGCTTTCGAATCTCTGGTCTATTGTTTTTAAATAATCTTTAGCTTTTTGATTTTCAGTGTCAAGCTCCAGTATGGTTTCGAATTGAGTTCTGGCCCGGACAAGCTCATTGTTGTCAAGATATTTTTTCCCTTTTCTCAGGGCTTCATCTATAATTTTTGAGGTTTCCACGTCTTCAACTTTGAGTTCAATTTCTGTAATATATTCTCCGGCTTCTTGATGTCTGGGGGCAACCCTCAGGATATTGCTGAAAATCTGATAGGCTTCTATAAGCCGGCCGCTATTGTAGTATTTTTTACCTTTTTCAAACTTTTTTCTGATGGAAGACTCTATTTTTGTCTCTTCAAATTTTGTGCCCCACTTTAAGGAAACAGATATGCGGTGAGAATTGTCCAAATCCCCCCGGGGAACCCAGGCGTAATCAACTGAGATATTATTATTCTTAATGCCCCCGCCCAGCCTCAGGCCGCTGGCAAGATCATCGTCTGTTTTATAACCGGCGCGCAGGTCAAGAAGATCAAAAAACTGCATTTCGGTTCCAAAATTATAATAGGGCGTACTGTATTCGGGAAAATTGCCGTCGGCAGTTACAATTACAGGTAAGCCGTAAATATTCCTCCGGTAGGCCAGACCGGCTTTAATGTTAAAGGGAAGGGGAGAACTTTCCTCTATAAATTTAAGGCCGCCTCCCATGTTCATAAAGTTAATCCCCAGTTTTAAACCGTCGGCAGGGGCGTCCCAAAGCAGACCGGCATTTACAGCAAAGGTGGAGTCGGTGTAGGTATCTATATTCTCCCTTAGATAACCGAATTTTAAACCCAGGTACAGGGGCTCAAAAAAATGGGAGCCGTAGGCTAAGTTTACTCCTAAATTATTATTTTTAAGTTTTTCTGTCTGGACCCCCCCGGCATCGTATCCCTGAATATCATCTACCGAAAAGTAATTTATACTTCCTCCCAAACTCCCCCGGATCCGGCGCAGGGGATAGATAAATGAGGAAAATTCATGGCTGATATCTTCCCCGGCTTCGTTGTGCATGAGGGTAAACTCTTTAAATTCCAGGGTTCCCAGTCCCGCCGGATTCCACCATAGAGCATTTATATCGTCGCTTAAACCGGCAAACGCTCCTCCCATACCCATGGGCCGGGCGCCGGTTTCGAATTTTAAGAATTCGGCCCCGGATTTTCCGTCGGCATTGAGGTCGGCAAGAAGTAAGAAAAATATGATAATTATGCAGGTAAATCTTTTCATCGGATTATCATCAACTTGCCTTTCTTAAAATCGTTCTCATTTTCAATAGTGTAAATGTAAGTACCGCTGCCCGCCTTTATATCATTCCAGCTTGTGCTACCTCCGCCTTCGTGTTTTATGGTTTTTAGCAATTCTCCTTTTAAAGTATAAATTTTTATAGTGCATATTGTGGAAATATTAGTAAAAGTTATCTTATCGTGATCGGACGGTTTAAAGGGAACCGGAAAAGCGTGGGCGTCTTCTAAGCTGGCCTGTCCGGAGCCTATTATATTAAAAACTGAAAAGTGTCCTACGCTGGCGGTTACGGTGTGTTTGTCTTCATTTACCTGATACCGGGGAATCTTTTCCCACAGGTTGTATTCTTCGTTTAAAAGATAGGGTTTTAGAGTCTGCTCCATAATTTTACCGTCTACAAAA
>JBNJDT010000011.1:0-50699 GCA_051745145.1 Elusimicrobiota bacterium | reverse complement strand
GTGGCTGGGGAGGCAGGATTCGAACCTACGGATCCCAGGACCAAAACCTGGTGCCTTGCCGCTTGGCTACTCCCCAGAATAAAAAAATTACTGTAAAGTTATATTAAAGACTCTAAAATCCAAGCACTATATCCAAAGTCCTCTTCTATTATTGATTTAACGGAGTTTGCTTTTTCAATATCTGAAAAAAGTGCAAATACTGAAGAACCACTTCCCGAAAGTAAGGGAAATAACCCCCAATTTACAAGTCGCTGTTTTAAATCTTTTAAAACCGGGTATTCCCGGAATACGGTATTTTCCAGATCATTTTTTAAAATTTTTTGCCAGGCGCCCGTCAAATAATTATTAGTAATTTTATCCAACTCTTCATCCTCTGTCAAATAGCCGCCCGGATATGCCTCATAAATTTTTTTAGTGGATATTTCAATCTCCGGATTTATTAATAATACTTTCTTTGTTAATTTATCCTCCGGTTCTAAAAAT
This sequence comes from Elusimicrobiota bacterium, assembly GCA_051745145.1. Classification (GTDB taxonomy): domain Bacteria; phylum CG03; class SLGR01; order SLGR01; family JAGXOG01; genus CAYZAK01. The sequence goes on along the minus strand of JBNJDT010000011.1, from coordinate 50,216 downwards.
TCTATCTTTTCTCCTTTGCCCCGGGCCAGACCCCCTCCGGGTTGTAAGAAAAAATTAACATCACTTCCCAAATTTCGGCCGATTTTTTCTAATTTTTCTACTGGATAATTTAAATCCCATAGTTTATTCAATCCCTTTAAAACTCCCCCACAGTCAGAAGATCCTCCCCCTAAACCGGCAGCTATCGGAATATTTTTTTCTATGTCTATTAAACATCCTTTCTGGACATCTGCCTGTTCTTTAAGAGCAACTGCAGCTTTGTAAGCTAAATTATCCTCGTCTTTTAACCAATCCATGCCGGTTACTTTTATATCCTCTTCTAAAGATAAAGTAATATTATCATAAAGACCTACTTTAATCATAAGAGTTTGCACTTCATGAAAATTATCTTCCCGGATTTTTCCGACATTTAGATAAAGATTAATTTTTGCCGGAGCTTTAATTGTCATATTTAATATCCATTGCTATAATACCGGCCGGAATTTCCACATTTGCTTTTTTAGCATAATTATTTGAACCAATTTTACGCCACTGTAAATAATTAATTTCTAAGTCTTTATAAGTATAACTGCTTTTAGACCCGCTTATTCCTATGCCAAATATATACGGCCAGAATTTAAAAATTTTATTGAATTCTCTCATAAAAGTCAAACCTTCACTTTCTATATTCCCGTCTTGAACTACTACATATCCGATGGGAATACCTGACCTGTTGTCAAAAAACATAGATAACTTATTTTTCTCTCCTTCTACCTTAAAAATACCGCTTACCCGTTCTAACAATTCTCCGCTTTTATTTTGAACTTGAATATCTATGTGACCCCGGAAATTTTCCTGCGGGGGCCGGGGAACCTTCGGACCGCATCCTCCTAAAAAAAATAGTAGCACCAAAAACAATAACCGAAAATTAAATTTAATGAAATTCAATTTAACAATTCTTTGATCTTATTTTTTAGCCCTTTATTATCAGGAGCTTTCTTTAAAGCTTCCCTGTAAGCTTTTTCAGCTTTATTACTGAAATCTAATTTTAAATAAGCATCGCCCAGGTGTTCATATATTAAAGGATCTTCGCTGTCACTGGCAGCTTTTTCTAATTTTTCCAGGGCTTCTTTATATTTTTCCTGATTGTAATATACCCACCCCAGACTGTCCAGATAGGCGGCATTTTCCGGATCTTTTTGCAGGGCTTTGAGAATATATTTTTCCGCCGTATCTAAATTTTCCCCCTCTTCAGCCATTTTATAGCCAAGATAGTTAAGGGCCCGGGCATGATCGGGGTTTAACTGTATCACCTTTTCTAACATTTCATAAGACTTTGATTTTTCGCCTATACGGTCGTACACTACCCCCAATCTAAAATACACCTTGTCTCTATCTTTTAGGGTGGCTGCCTCCAAATAAGCTTCCACAGCCTGGGGAAGCTTATCTATATACTCATAAGTTAGCCCTAAATAGTACCACCCAGTAAAATTATCCGGATAAACATCCGTTGCTTTTTTAAATATTTTTATGGCTTTTTCATAATCTTCTACCGCCGTATAAAAAGTTCCCAGTCTAACCAGGGAAGAAAAACTTTCTTCAGTTATATCAACTATTCTTTTTAAAACTTCTTCGGCCTGGTTGTATCTTTCCCAGTCTTCATATATCTGGGCCAGCAGATATAGCGCTTCTTTATTATCGGGCGATTTTTGAAGAATTTTATCAATATAGTTTACTGCCTTTTTTCTCTCCCCATTATAGTTGTAAACCTTGGCCACCTGCCTGTATATTTCCTCCTCCCGGGTGCCGTATTTTAAACTTTCAAGATAATTTTTTATAGCCGCCTGGGGTTTATCCAGTTCTAAATATATGTCAGCTATGGAAAGGCGGACCATATTATCTTCAGGGTCTTTTTTAAATACTTCAAGATACGTCTTTAACGATTCTTTAAGTTTATTATTCTCCCTGTATAATCTTGCTATTTCTGTCTGATAAGCCCTTTTCTCCGGAAATTTTTCTTTCAACTTATCATACAGTTCAATAGCTTCATCCGTATACCCTTTTCGAGCATACATATCGGCAAGCATCTCATTTAATTGTGTATTTTGAGGATCTTCAGTGTACAGCCGGCCGCCAACTTCTATGCCTTTAGAATACTCTCCGGTAAGATAATATAACTGCAGTAATTCCCAATTTATAGTCCAGTCATACCTTGCCTGCCTGGCCGCCTTTTCCAAACTCGCTATACCTTCTTTGAAATCTCCCTGTTTTACACTTATTCGTCCCATAATATAGTGATAGTATATTTGAGATTTTTGAGATCTGCTGTACCAGGCAAAAGAGTTAGCCGGATAACATATAAATCCCGCTATTAACAGCACCGTAATTATTCTTAATTTTATCCTAAATTTCATTTTTATTTAATACTTTTATATGCCTCCGAATTTATCTTCCAATGTAGACTTATTTTATTAATCCCATGCTACAGCAAATAAAATTTAACAATTTAATTATAATTTATAATCAGGTTAAATTCAAAAATTGCCATAAGCTTTACCCCAGCCTATTTTCATTTTATTTCTTGACAGCCACTGTACATTTATAGTAATTTAATTAAATACTATGCATATAATTTATTTATTTAAATTTAAATATTATCAACCGTTTTTGACCTATCCTCGAAATAACTTTGGTATTATCAAAAATTATTTTTTGGATCTAATTCTACCTTTTAAGTAATAATGTCTGAAATGAAAAAATATCTGGGGCCCGGGTCATCAATTTCGGACTATATTGAAAATTATGAGTATCGTAGCGAGCAGATAACTATGGCCGAAGCTATCCGGGAATCTATTCAGGAAGATACTCATCTTTTAATAGAAGCAGGCTGTGGCATAGGAAAAAGTTTTGCCTATCTGATCCCCTTTATTCTGTGGGCCGCAAAGAAAAAAAACAGAAAAGTAGCTATTGCCACATATACTAAAACCCTGCAGCAACAACTTCTCCAGAAAGATATTCCCCTTCTTCAAAAAGCAATGAACAAAAAATTTAAGGCGGCGATGTGTGTCGGGAGTAATAATTACATATGTTTAAAACGCTACAATAATTTCAACAGGCTTAAACTCTTAGACGGCAAACAGGAGGCAGTAACTTTAAATAAGATATCCGATTGGATATCTGAAACCGACAGCGGACTTAAATTAAATACAGATTTTAAAATATCTAAAAATCTGTGGGATGAGATGTCAAGATCTTCGGAATTATGTGACGGTAAAAATTGCGACTACTATGAAAGCTGTTTTTATTTTAAAGCCCGAAAAAAACAGATAGAAGCAGACCTTCTCATAATAAACCATCATCTGTTATTTCACGATGTCGCCTCAGATTACAATATACTTCCCGGCTACGGGGCTATTGTCTTTGATGAAGCCCAGAATATAGAGGATGTGGCCGGCGATACCCTGGGGTTTAAAGTTTCCAAATTCAGAGTAAATTATCTGCTGGGTAAAATTTTTAAAGGTAAGAACAAAAGATCTTTTATCAGAAAAGCTGTCAAAGATATAAAAACCGAAGACAGAAGGAAAATCATACAAAAAGTTAAGAAAGTTAAAAAAACCGCCGGGATTTTTTTTAATGATATAATTGAAAAATTTGGTAATGATAAAGTTAGCTACCGGCTTCAAAAACCGGGTATGTTTAACAATACCCTTTCCCGCCCCCTGATGGACTTAGCGGCCGTCCTGAAAAAAACAGCAGAAGATTTAGAAGAAAAAGATATCCGGTGGGAGTGTAATTCTTATGCCCGTCGGGCCCGGGAAATGGCCGAAGAACTTAAGATAATAATAAATATGGAACTTCCCAATTACGTATATTTTCTTAAAATTAGAAGTAAACACAGTAGAATTTACTGTTCTTTTAACGGAGCCCCGGTTGAAGTATCTACCCTTTTGCGGGAACAACTTTTTGAGAAAAGAAAACCGATAATTTTAACCTCGGCTACCCTCACCGTAGAAAACTCTTTTGATTTTATAAAAAACAGGCTGGGTATCCATGATGCAAAAAATATTAAACTGGAATCCCCTTTTGATTACAAGAATAAGGTGCTGCTTTATCTGCCCCGCGATATACCCCATCCGGATGTAAAACATCCAAAACTTTTTGAGAACAGCGCTACAGATTCTATCAGCGAGATACTTACTCTGACAGGCGGTAGAACCTTTATCTTATTTACTTCCTACCGAATGCTTAACGGGGTGGGCTTAGAACTTGTGAACCGGTTCCCGGATACCGAATTTCTCCTGCACGGTGAACTTCCCCGTAGGCAAATGCTTAAAAAATTCAGGAAAAACCCAAAAAGCGTATTGCTGGGAACCCTGACTTTCTGGCAGGGGGTGGACCTTCCCGGTAAGCTTTTAGAATGCGTAATACTTACTAAACTCCCCTTTGGAGTTCCGAATGACCCGGTAACAGAAGCCAGATTGGAAAATTATAAGCAAAAGGGGAAAAACCCTTTTATGGAATACCAGGTTCCCCGGGCAACCCTGTTATTTAAGCAAGGATTTGGAAGACTTATACGGCATAGAAATGATTCCGGTATTGTCGCTGTTTTAGATACCCGGGTTAAAACTAAAAGATACGGAAGAATGTTTCTGAAATCTCTTCCCGGTTACACAGAAATAAATTCTTTTGTCCATTTAAAAAATAATTACAAAAATCTGTAACGGCAGATTTTGTATTTATCCGGCGGTATATCTTTTAGCTCTTTATTTTTTCAAACCGGTGTTCTATAAAATCATATATTAAGGGTATGACAAACAGAGTTAAACCTGTTCCCACCAGAAGTCCACCTATAATAGAGATAGCTACAACCGATCTTATTGCCGCACCTTCCATTTTATTTAAAGCCATGGGGACCATAGCAAAAATAGTTGTTAAGGCAGTCATAAGAATGGGCCGGAGCCGGACCTTGCCCCCCTCTATAACCGCTTTCCTTATATCCAGGCCCTGATGGCGCCTTAACCGGTTAATATAATCTATCAGTACAATAGCATTATTAACAATTATTCCGAAAAGAATAAGCACCCCCATAGCCGCGGGCATGGAAATAGACTTTCCGGTCATTATCAACATCCAGACAACTCCAATATAGGACAGCGGAATAGTAAGCATTATAATCAAAGGATGGATAAAAGATTCAAATTGGGCAGCCATTACCATATATATTAAAAGTATCGCCAGGGCAAACACCTGAATCAACGTTATAAACATCTCCTGTAAATCTTCGGCCTCCCCGCCGTAACTGACTGTATAGCCGGAAGGTAAAAATACTCCGTCAACTTTATCACGCACTTTATTCATAACACCGGAAAAATCACTGCCCCGGTAATTACCGCTGACCGTCATTACGCGGCGACGGTTATCTCTCTCTAATTTAGTAGGGCCCTCTTTATAAGTAAAATCTGCCAGCTGTCCCACGCTTAAAACCGCCCCCCTGTCAGTCATAATCGGTATATTTTCGATTTGCTGTACTGTAAGCCGGTCTTTCTCTTCAAAGATCACCTTTATATCAAGTTCATCGCCGCCCTGGCGTAATTTACCGGCTTTCGTACCTTTTACACCGTTTTGAAGAGCTCTGTTTATCTGTAAAACACTTACGCCGTACTGAGCGGCCCGTTTCCGGTTAATATTAATATCCAGTTCCGGCCGTCCTTTATCAATGGAAACATCCAAATTATATACTCCCGGAATATTCTCAATTTTATTTTTTATATCGTCAGCTACCGAATCCAGAACTTCCAGTTCCGAACCGTAAATATTTATTTGAATCGGGGAATCCTGCATACCCCCGCCGGTTAACATCATCTCCCCCATATCTATAAATTCGATACTGGCGTCTTCATACCGGGGGAGATTTTTAATCACTTCGTCTTTAATTTCCTGATGACCTTTTTGCCGGTCCGTCTTTTCTTTAAGTCTGACAAATATATCCGCTTCATGCGGTCCGGTAGGCCCGGTTCCCATGGCCGCATCTATTTCTCCCCCTTCCATAACTCCCATCATCCCCGAATAATTTAAAATTTCTTCCTGGGAGCTGAATTCTTCCTCCACCCTGGCTACTATGCGGTCCGTCTCCTCCAAAACCGTACCTATATCCCTTTGAACTTTCATCATTAACATAGACTGATCTATAGAGGGGAAATATTCTTTACCCATAAACGGAAACGCAGCTATACTTAAAATTACCAGAATTAATATGATAAATAGCATAATTGCCTTATTCTCTAAAAAGTAAGTGAGCTTTTCTCCGTACCACTCTCTTGACTTATCCATCCATCTGCGTTTCTGACCCAGATTCTTTGTGCTCAAAATCTTTGAACTCAGCATAGGAATAATAGTAAGGGCCACTATTAATGAACATACCAGGGCGGAGGCTACGGTTACGGCCAGCTGAGAAAAAATTTTGCCTACAACGCCCCCGGCAAAAAGGAGAGGAATAAATACCACTATAGTGGTGAATGTAGAAGCTGTTATGGCCATACCCACCTGTTTTGCCCCCATGGAAGCGGCCATTTTCCTTCTATCAGTAATTTTAAGGTGCCTGTAAGAATTTTCTATTACTACAATGGCATTGTCCACTATCATTCCCACGCCCAGCGCCGCTCCTATAAGAATAACAAAGTTAATTGTGTATCCGGCCCCAAAAAGCGGGAGAAATGTAGCCAGCAGTGAAAGGGGAATGGCCGTAGCTATAATTACAGTAGGTCGCCACGAACCCAGGAAAAAATATAGAACCCCGACGGCCAAAAGCCCTCCCCACAGGGCAGATGAAAGGGTAACCCGGAGAATCCGGGTTATCATCTGTCCCATATCCAAAAAAGCCGATATATTTACATGGGAAGGAAGTCTTTTTTCCAAACTGTCCAGCTGCTCGTTAATCCTTTCTGAAACCAGGACCGGATTGGCCCCCGATTCCTTGTAGGGCATAATCATAACACTGGATTTAGAATTGGTCCTGGCCTTTGCCCGCATATCTTTAGTGGTCCGCTCTACTCTACCCAAATCACTGACATAAATAGTTTCTCCCCCTCTACGGGTAACGGCTGTATCCTCTACATCCGAAACTGTTTCAAATTCTCCAACCGCCCTTAAGGTAATCTCTTTATAATTTTGTTCGATTCTTCCGGACGGACTATTTAAATTCTGTTGTCCTATGGCGGCGATTACCATATCCGAGGGTATTTTATAAGAACTGAGTTTTTTAAGATCCAATTCTATCCTTATTTCTTCTTCAGCACCGCCCCACATATAAACGGCTGAAACACCGTCTACCTGTTCAAGGGCTGTTTCTATCTCATCTTCCGCCAGTTTTCTCAATTTCACATCTTCCATTTCTCCGGTCACTCCCAATCCAAATACCGGCATCATCTCAGCATTAAATTTTATAACTTGAGGATCGGATATGTCATCCGGCAGAAAAGATTGCATCATATCCAGATTATCTCTTATATCCTGAGCGGCAAGATCTATATTAGTTCCCCACTCAAATTCTACCATAAGGGCGGTCAGACCCTCCCGGGTAATGGCATTTATTTTTTTTACCCCCTTAATAGTAGCCACCACATCTTCAAGGGGTCGGGTAACCATATCTTCCATATCTTGGGGATTTACCCCCTCATAAGTAGAAACTACCGTGACCATCGGGAAAGTAACATCGGGCATAAGATCCAGTCCCATACGGCTTAAAGAAACTGTACCCATAACTATCACTATAAGAATAAGCATAGAAATAGTTACAGGTTTTTTAACTGAAAAATCCGGAAGTTTCATTTAACTGGTGTTATTTTTTTATCCGGTATAAGACCGTAATTGCCTTCTACTATAATTTGAGTTTCAGGGGCCACTTCACCGGTTAAACCTACCCTCTGATCTCCTATTAATTCTATTATCTCCGGTCTCCAGCGGGCGATATTATCACTGTCTACGATAAACACCCCTTTAGTATCCGCCCGGGAAACCACGGCCGAACGGGGAGCATAATTAATATTTTTTCTCTCTTTTATCACAACATTCAAATCGCACGCCATTCCTGATTTTAATTTATAATCAGAATTTTTTAGTTCTATTTCCACCGGAATTTTTTGACTCTGTCTATCCAGAGCTGCACCAATTTTGGATATGAATCCGGTAAATTTTTTATCCGAATAGGGGGAAACATCTACTATAACTCTATTTCCTTCTTCTATAAAAACTAAATCTTGCGGAGAAATCCCAAACTTGACCTTAATATTTTCCATATTACCAACCCTGGCCACCGGCTGGGAGGGGGTTACCCGGCTTCCGGGTTCAGAAAATATTTTCAAAACAATTCCCTCAACCGGACTTTTTACTTTAGAAAGCGAATACTCTAACGCCTCTGCATCTCTGTCAATAGACACAATAGCTTCATTTTCTTTAATTTTTTCGCCGGTTTTCTTTAATTTTTCTTTTAACAATCCGGGTACCTTCGGATAGACCATTACTTCATTTATACCTTTTATGATACCGGTATAATGTAAAGTTTTTACCACATCCCCGGTTTTTGTGTTAAAAACTTTGACCCGGCTTAAGCCTTCTTTTTGAACTTCCGGCTTCATTTGCCTGTATTGGACAAATCGTATACCTAAAACTAGAATAACCAAAACTATTATTAGTACAGTCAATATTTTTTTCATTGTGCTTTTCCCGTATTAAATTCACTTCCAACGGCAATCTTTAAATCTTCCATAGAACTGAGATAGTTAAAAATTGAACTGGTAAGTTCTATCCTCCCCCTGGAATAATTCAAAACCGCCTGATTTAACTCCATACTATCCAATAAACCCCGGGAATACCTTTTTTGGGATACCGTAAGATTTTCTTGTAATTGTTTGAGATTCTGTCGTTGAACTTTTATATTCTTTTGAGCTTCCCGGAGGGAATAATAATTATTCTTTACTTGCAGTCTAATCGCCGCTTTAAGTTTATCGACTGAAATCTCGGATCTTTCAAGAGCCGCCCGGTTTTTTTTATTTCTACCCAGTAAAGATAGACCATCCAGAAACGGAAATTCCACTCTTCCGCCAACCGTCCAGTAGTCCCCCCATTCATCAGAATTTTGATACGGCCGTTCCCAGGTATAATTTCCGTAAGCATATATTTTTGGTAAATTTTGACGGTAGGCCAGTTTTTTCTGTAATTTATTTATTTTAATTCCCTCCCTGGCAATTTCCAGTTCACTGCGGTTTTTTAATGCCAAATTTTCCAATTGCTGTAAATCATAGTCAAATTCTTTAGACTTAAGCTCCCCCATTATCTTCTGCTGAGAATTTTTCATTCCCGATAAATTGAAAAGAGCGGCCCGGGATTTTTTTAATCCGGACCGGGCCTCTACAAGTTTGCTTTCCGCTCTTGAAACCTGTACTTCCATCCTGGATATATCCAGATGAGAAGCTTTTCCGGCATCATAGAGTTTTTTAGTTATTTTTAAATTTTCTTCCATAAGTTCTTTCTGCTTTTTGGAAATCTCCACCATATCTTTTGCCATAAGAACTCCATAAAAAGCTTTTCGCACTCTGGGCTGTATCTCTTTTTTCTTCTGAAAAAATTTTTTTTGTTGAATCTCTTTTGCTCTTTTGGCAATTTTGTGGGAACCGGAAATGGTTCCAAATGTAAATACGGGTTGCTGTACGGAAATTTTTCCCTCGTAAATATCTTTTTGGCCCATATCTATATCCACTTCTTCATATACTATATCCCCGGTTGGAGTAACCAGGGGCATTTCAAAATCAACCTGCTGAATTTTATCCATATAGAGCTGATTATAAGAAGCAGATATACTGGGGAAAAAATTACCCCATATTTCTTTCTTTTCTCCTTCGGCTTCCTCAACTTCCTGCCGGGAAATGCGTATATCATAATTATTAACTACGGCCTTATTTAAAAAATCTTCCAGAGTAAGCCCCCGGGCATATATGTTGCCGGTTACCCCTAAAATCGATATAACTGCTATTAAAAATTTATTATTTTTTACCGAGACCATCTTTTAAAAACCTTATTACAAGATCGGCATTCTTATCCGGATCTCTTTCCCAGCCCTCTAACGATCTTCTAACCATGCTTTCTACTACCCCCAGACAGAGAAAAGCCCCCTCCTGATCAGTATATTTATCACTTATTACTCCCTCGCTGCGGTGTTCTTTAAAGATTGCGGCTAACTTCTTCACTCTTGATTTCATTAAATTCACTATCTTTTCATCCTCTTTTTTGCGCATGACTGTATTAACAGGAGTTTCGCGCCTTATAATAGCAAATACTTTTTTATTCTGAGAAAAATATTTTAATACCTTGCGGGATAAATAATCGATTTTTTCCCAAAATTCTTTATCGGAATTTTTTGCATTGTTAATCCATCTGTCAATAATAGAAAGAAGGTCCAGTATTACTGTAACGTAAAGTTCCTGTTTATTAGTAAAATAATTGTAAAGTGTTCCCTTGGCCACTTTTGCCTTACCTGCTATTTCTTCCATATTTGCTCCGTAATATCCTTTTTGGGCAAATACTTCTTTCGCTTCTCTGATGATTTTTTCTTTTATATTCATAATTTTGTAAATGTGACTGACCGGTCAGTCACTTTGATTTTAATTATTAAAAGTTTGATGTCAACTTTGACTTTCTCAGTTTTTATTTTCTTATTTATTTACTATAATGCATACTATGAAATTATTAGTAATATCAATATTAACTTTAAATATTTTCTTTTCTCCGGCTTGCGCTTCACATAACTTAAGTGCAAATGAAAGCAGGGCTACCAAACAGGTCCTGACCGGCGAAAAAAAAGAGATTTATAACTCTTTAAAAAACGAAATAAAAAGTCCGTTATTTAAAGAATTACTTACCCACCCCCATTTTCAAATTTATGATATTAGACAAAAAAGTAAAACGTATAAGAAATTAGAAGTTAATCATTTCAAGAGTCCCCAGTTCGGTCTGTTTACCCCGGCCGGAAAAAAAGCGGCCACTAATTTTATTGAAAATAATAAGCATCATTTAACCAAGGCCGTTCAAAGATTTAATTTAAACCGGGAGGCAATTTACGTAATTACGGCCATGGCCGGGATGGAATACAGCTGGGGTAATTTAAATCCTCCTCATAAAATCTTTAATTCTCTTATATCGGTTTATCAAAATAATTCCTCTCCCAGATCTTTTGTGGTTAGCAATGTTAACGGTCTTCTTCAGGCTATAGAACACCCACAGATAGAACTTGATCCGTTCGCCCCATCCAGCTTTATGGGGGCTGCCGGGTACTGCCAGCTTATGCCTTTCTGGTTTACAACAATTATCCAGCAAGATAAAGTAACTTCTCTGGACCTGGATGAAAACGGTAAATTCAATCCCTATACAATTTCCGATGCCATAGCTTTTTTTGCCTGGCGATTAAAAGAAGGCGGTTTCAATCAAGATAAAAAAACAGCTATCATGCGCTACATAGGTTCCGGAACCACTGCTTCATCATACGTTACAGCTGTTTTGGACTTTGCCGAAGAAATATCTGACAATTGATTTTAAAGTTTACACTGGTTTACAGCAAACTGTAATATTTTGAAATATAAATAATAAAAATGTATAATTACAAATTAAAAGCCGGGATGGCGGAACTGGCAGACGCAACGGATTCAAAATCCGTCGGGCTGAAGGCTCGTGGGGGTTCAAATCCCCCTCCCGGCACCATATATACAGAATTTTATATTATCCCGGAATCAGTGCTGAAAAACAGTTTAATAAAAAATAAAATATAACCGGTTGCAGATATTAACTTTCTAAATAACTTTAAATATGAATTATATACAATTAAATAATGAAAATTATATATACTGATTAATGGTTAAACGCATATCAACCTTAAAAAAAGTCCTCGTTGATAAAAACCTTATTTCTGAAGATAAATTAAATGAATTGGAACTGCGCTCGGAGAACCTTAATAAACCATTGGAACAATTAATTATAGAATCGGGGGTCATAACAAAACAGCAATTTTTAAAAACCCTAAGCAATAACTGGAACGTAAAAGCCGTTGATTTTGATTCTATCGAAATTGATATGGATGCGGCCAGATTGGTGCCTGAACCGACAGCCAGAAGATATCTGATACTCCCCTTTGCCAAATCTGATAAATATCTTTACACCGCTATGGCCCGGCCCTGGGATATAACTGCTATTGAAGACCTGCACTTGAGAACTGAATACGATATAAAGCCCTATCTTGCCCTTCCCTCCGATATATACAAAGGGTTAAGCGAAGTATTTACTCAGGATTCCAAGCTATCCGATTACATATCAGAAGTGACTAAAGAATCCGGAGAGGAGCAGACCTTTAAAGAAGCCGGAAAAGACAGGGAAGAAATAAGTATGGATTCTACTACTGTAGACGATGAAAAGAAAGCCCGGAAAGTTACTAACGGTATTATTCTTGAAGCTCTAAATAAAGGGGCCTCTGATATGCATATAGAACCTTTTGAAAACCGCCTGCAGATACGCTACCGTATTGACGGTCAGCTGCAGGATTCCAGTTTTAAAGTATCAAAAACTTTAACTAATGCTATACTGGCCAGGATAAAAATAATGACTAATTCTATGGATATTACCGAAAAAAGAAAACCACAGGACGGTCGCATTCAAATAGTCTATAAAGACAACCCTATAGAGTTCAGGGTTAATACAATACCCACTGCTTACGGAGAAAGTTGCGTAATGAGAGTTTTAGACAGAACAAGCATTAAAGTTGATCTGCCCAAACTGGGGTTTCGCAAAGAAGTTCTGGATAATCTTAAAGAAGTCCTGGCCAAACCCTACGGGATAATATTAGTATGCGGACCAACGGGAAGCGGTAAATCTACGACCTTGTATTCTGCTTTAAATTATATACTCCAAAAATCCAAGATCAATGACACCGGTGAAGATTATAACGTTTCACCTAAAAAAATCTTAACTGCAGAAAATCCCGTAGAATACGATCTGGATGAAATTATCCAGACAAGTATTAATCCGGAAGTCGGACTTACTTTTGCCGCTACCATGCGGGCTTTCCTGAGGCAGGATCCCGATATTATAATGGTTGGAGAAATAAGAGACCGGGAAACAGCTAAAACAGCAATGGAGGCGGCCATGACCGGTCATCTGGTCTTGTCCACTATACACACTAACGACGCTCCAACAGCGGTGGCCAGGTTATCCGAGATGCAGGTCCCCACTTACTTGATCTCTTCTACTATTGAAGCGGTACTCGCCCAGCGATTAGTAAGAACTATTTGCCCAGATTGCCGACAAAAGAAAGATAAAATTTCCCCAAAATTAATTGAAGAATTTGAAAAATACGGTATAGATAAAGATAAAGCAACAATCTATACCGGCAAGGGATGTAAAGAATGCGGAGGCTCGGGTTATAAAGGAAGAACTGGAATCCATGAGCTTCTCTTACTTGACGAAGAAATAAGGGAGCTTTTAATGACTGATATTGCTGCCGGACCTCTCCGAAAAATGGCCATAAAAAAAGGGATGAAGCCGCTCTGGGTAGATGGATTGATAAAAGTTGCCCGCGGAAAAACTACTTATGAAGAAATACTGAGGGTGAGCCAGTAATGTCTACCTGTCCGGAATGCGATAAAGTAATACTGTCAGATTATAAATTCTGTCCCAGATGCGGAAAACCTCTTTTACCAGATCTCAGCAGAAAAGAATCTTCTCTGGCAGTTGAGCAAAATAAAAAGCAAAAGCTGCAATTTTTCGATATTGTCACAAGTTTAAGTAAATCAGATAATATTGATCAGCTGCTTAAAAAGATAAGTACCGCAGTAGAAGATATTTTAGAAGCCGACCGGTCATCTATAATGCTGCTGGATGATAATGGCAAAGACCTCTATTTTAAAACAGCCAGTGGCGAAAGTATTTTAAAAAAGCTGAAAATCCCGCTGGGCAAAGGGATTGCCGGCTGGATAGCTAAAAACAGGGAACCCGTTATTGTAAATGAACCTTATCAGGACGAACGGTTTTCTCCGGAAACAGATAAGAAAACCGGCTACCGCACTGAATCAATAGTTGGCGCCCCTCTTATATACAGAGATAAATTACTGGGTATAGTGGAAGCTATAAATAAAAAGAGCGGAAAATTTAACCAGTCTGATAAAGAAACCCTTATCGGATTTGCCGGTCTGGCGGCGGCGACCATAGATAACACAAAACTTTTAACTGAACAGAAAAATTTTTTCTCCAATATGCAGGACTTTTTAGTAATGGGAATTGAAGCCCTGGGGCATCCTGAAGATACCGAAAAGGGGCATTCATGGGAAATGGCCAGATATGTAAACCGGTTCGGGGATGAACTGGGACTCTCTGAAAAAAAGATAAATAATCTTCACTCCGCTGCCCTTCTTCACGATATCGGTTTTTTGGGCCTGGAAAATACCGAGCTGGTTGGTATTAATATAAATACTCAATTAAACAGCAATGCCAAATTCCGCCTTCATCCGGTTATAGGAGCTGAAATGGTAAAAACCATACATTTAATACAGGATTTAAAGCCCTACATACTTGCTCACCACAGATATATAGACGGCACCGGATTTCCCGAAAATATTTCTACTCAAACTATAACTCCGGATATGGAAATTATTTCCATACTGGAACTCTATCTTCTCCTTAAAGATAAGAATAAAGTGCAAAGAGAAAAATTTTCTCCGGAAGTTTATAAAGCCTTCCAAAAAATTATTCCAGAATAAAATGAAACTTAATAAACGCCAGATCGGTATTATTATAGGGATACCTATCAGTATTGTATTTCTCTATCTGGCTTTTAGAAAAGTAGATTTTAATAAAACCTGGTCCCTCTTGAAAAGCGCCAATGTTTATCTTATTATACTGGCCGTAATTGCCACTTTTGGAGACTTTACTTTAAGAACTTTACGCTGGAAACTCTTACTTTCTCCCATAAAAAAATGCAAGTTTATTAATCTTATGAGTATTGTCTATATAAGTTTTTTAGCTAATAATACTTTACCCATGAGAGCCGGAGAAGTAATAAGAATTATTTTTGTAGGTGAAAAAGAAAATATTCCCAAAACCGGGGCGGCGGCCACTCTCGCCGTTGAACGGCTGCTGGATATTTTTTCAATAATATTATTAGCTGTTTCTACAATATTTCTTTATAAATATCCGGACAGAATAAAAAAAGTATTAATAATATTTTCTGTCTTGCTTATTTTTACAGTCATGCTGCTGTACGGACTTCTTTACAATAAAAATTTTGTGCTTTCCATCTTAAATAAAATATTTAAATTACTTCCCGAAAAGTTTGAAAAAAAAGCAACCGGCATGTTTCATTCTTTTATGGATGGTCTTGAAATTTTAAAACAGACCCAATATCTTTTTAGAACCATTCTTTTATCTATCCTTATATGGCTGTTAAATTCTTCCGTATTTTTTCTTGCCGCTAAAAGCATGGATATAAACGGCGTAACTTATACAGGCGGTATTTTCATAATGGCTATTGTTTCAATGGGAATATCAATACCGTCTTCCCCCGGGTTTATCGGAGTATATGAGTATTTCGGGAAACTGGCCGCAGGGGTGCTGGGGGTCGGTGAAAGCGCTGCGGTAGGTTTTATACTCCTGGCCCATTTCATACAATTTTCCGTCATTAACATAACCGGATTACTCTTTTTGGGACGGGAGCATATGTCCTTTCTTCAGCTTAAGAAAAAAACTAAAAAAGAGATTTAGTAGTTTTTTTCTATAGCTTTATCAATCTCTTCTTTTGTGGCTATATGGGCCTGTACTTCATAGCCGGTAAGAACTTCTATGGAATTCTTAACTTTTTCATTCTGGGGTTCAACCATAGCTATTTTAAGCTTATTATTCTTTTTCTGAAAAGGAATGAGTTCGTTTTTTCTGGCTATTTCTTCGGGGATCAATACCAGTAACCGGTGGTCGATATCCTCATACTCGGAAAGTCTTATATACGGAGTACCCAGTTTTTTCCCGACCAGAGATAATACTACCTCTTTATCAACATACCCCATGTGGGTAAGTATCTCCCCTAATCTCAAATTAGACCGCCGGTATTTATCAAGTACTTCCTCTAACTTTTCATTATCTATTAAATCCAGGGACTTTAAAATTTGGCCCAGACGGTGATTTTTAAAATAATCTGAAATTTCTTCATTCATATCTAAAAAATTATACCCCGCTGTAAACTAAAAAATTCCGGCCCCAATCATAAGGTAAACCGGAATTTAAAAAATATAAAATTGGTAGCGGGGCTAGGATTTGAACCTAGGTCCTCCGGGTTATGAGCCCGACGAGCTACCAGACTGCTCTACCCCGCGTCTTATAGAAATAATAGTAATTATTTGATTTTTGTCAACATTTCTGCTACTTATTAATTATGAAAAAAGAACAGAATACTACAGAATTATTCAATACCCTATTAGAACTCTGTAAAAAGCTAAGAGGAGAAAATGGCTGCATGTGGGATAAAAAACAGACTTATAAGTCTCTAATACCCCATCTTGAAGAAGAAACTCAGGAAGTTAAAGAAGCAGCCCTGAAAAATGACATTGCTAATTTAGAAGAAGAACTCGGGGACCTGCTCTATCTAATAATTTTTTACTCTCAAATCGCAAAAGAAAAGAAAGATTTTAGTATAAATACAGTATTAAGCGCCATACAAGAAAAGATAATAAGACGTCACCCCCATGTTTTTTCCGATGTTCAGGTATCTTCGATTGCCCAGATAAAAGAGAACTGGGAAAAAATAAAGAAAAAAGAGAAAAATTCTTCCGCTGAAAAATAAAAAAAGAGGCAACCTCGTGAGAAAGGCTGCCCCTTTAATCTTAATTCTTTTATCTGATTATAAGTTACTCACCGGATAAGTCAAGTTTTTAAACTTTTTATTACTCAGCAAATCCGGGGAATCTGCGCTATATCCCTAAAATTTAAGATGCGCCGGCCTCCGGATTTTGTATTTAAGGTAACCCCGGTTTTACTATCTGTAATTTTACCGATAACAGCTGCACTATGAAAATTATTTTTCTTTAAGGCTTCTACGAATTTATTGCCTGTTTTCTTATTTATTACCAGTACCATTCTTCCCTCACAGGCCAGGTAAAAATAATCTATTCCCGTAATATAAGAAAATCCCTTAACCCAATTTTTTACCGGTGTTTTTGCCGCCTCCACATTAACCTGTCTTTTAAAATTGCCGGCAAATTCAAGAAGTACTCCGGCCAGGCCCCCGCGGGTGGGATCTCTCATAAATTTTATATCTTCAGAAAAATCTTTTACTATTTTGGACAATTCCCCTAAACCCCTGCAATCACTTCTTATATTTTCAGTGGATGTTAAAATTTTATTACGTTCCTGGAAAACAGTGGCCCCATGTTCCCCGATCGGTCCGGTGACTACAATTAAATCCCCTATTTTAGGTTTCTTGACAAATATCCCGTCAACCTGTTCTCCAATTCCCGACGTATTAATATATATGCCGTCAGCTGCCCCTTTTTCCACAACTTTCATATCGCCACAGACAATTTCCGTGCTGTTCTTTTTAGCCTCCGTCGCCGCAGACTTTACTATTTCTTGAAAATCTTCTATTAAAAAACCTTCTTCAACTATAATTGCAGCGGATAAATACTTAGGAACTCCCCCCTGGGCAACTATATCATTTATTGTTCCGCTCACGGCCAGTTTCCCGATATTCCCTCCGGAAAAAGAGTAAGGTTTTACCACGTAACTATCAGTTGAAAATACAATATTTTTGCTATCCAGACTCAGTTCAGCCGAATCGTCCATTTTATCGGCATATATATTATCTACTTCCGGCAATATATATTCCTCTACCAGAGATCTGCTTTTTTTCCCGCCGTAGCCGTGTTTTTTAGTTATAAATTTATCTTTCATACCTGTAATATGCACTGCATGCACCCTCCGATGAGACCATACACGGTCCTACAGGATTTTCGGGATTACACCTACCGTCAAAAAGTTTACAGTCAAACGGAGTCTTTAACCCTTTTAATATTTCGCCACATATGCACTCTGTTTTTTTCTCCTTTGATGAAATAGTTATATCGAATTTTTCAGCAGCGTCGTATTTTATAAAACTGTCCCTTATTTCATAGCCACTTTTTGGGATTTCTCCCAGTCCCCGCCATTTAGAATTTTTAATTTCAAATACTTCTTTTAAAATTTTTTGCATATTTTTATTGCCTTCTTCAGTTACGGCCCGGGTATAACTATTTTTTACAAATTCATCGCTGCCGGTCATATTCTCAAGCAAAATTATTATACCGGCAAGTATATCCGCCGGTTCAAACCCGGTAATAACCCCTCGAATAGAAAGACCTTTATACCCTTCTCTTCCAATCGTAACTGAAACATGACCGGGCAACAAAAATCCGTCAATCCGGTTATCTGGAGATTCAGCCAGCACTTTCAAAGCCGGGGGAATAACTTTATGAGAAGAGAGAACAGAAAAATTAGAAATATCTTCTGCTTCTGCTTTTTTTATTACCCGGGCCACTGCCGGGGACGTCGTTTCAAATCCCACTCCCAGGAATACCACTTCCCTATCTGTCCGCCCTGCTAATTCAAGAGCATCCAGGGGGGAATAAACTGTGACTACTTTTCCAGACGAAAATTGAGACAGACTCCGGCCCCGTCCGTCGGGAACCTTTAACATATCACCGAAGGTAGTTACAAGTACGTCTTTCATCCCGGCCAGCTTAACGGACCGGGTTATATATTCATCGGGTGTAACGCATACCGGACATCCCGGACCGGACAGCAACGTTAGATTTTCCGGCAATCGTTCTCTCAAGCCCGAACGGCCAATATTCATAGTATGTGTACCACAAACTTCCATAATCTTAACATGGTCCCGGTCCATATCTTCAACAATTTTACGGATGCGGTTGAGCTGGGAACTTATAATATTTTTATTATAATACTCGTCTTTATATTTAGTCATTAAATATTCTCAAGTTCCTCCCAGGCCTCCAAAGATTTTTTAGCTTCTTTTTCATTTACTTTTTGTATAGCAAAACCGGCGTGTAAAAGAACATAGTCCCCATTTTCAATATCATCTAAAAAACCAAGATCTATCTCCCTTTCAACGCCTGAAACTTTACCTGTAGCTTTATTTTTTTTACGATCAATATCTACAACTTTAACCGGTACTGCAAGACACATTTTTAGTATTTACTCCTTATTTTTCCTTCTGCCCTGTTATAACCGCCTGTCCATAAGAAATACCGTTGTCATTCGGGGACACTTTTCTGTGAGTATATATTTCAAGACCATGTTTTTTAGATCTTTTACGTATAATATTACTCAAATAGTAATTACAAAAAACTCCGCCGGAAAGGCAGGCTTTCTTTATATCCAGTTTTTTGCTCATACGCATTAAGCCCCGAACTACCATCTCAGCAACCGTAGAATGGAAACGGGCTCCTATTCTACCAATTGAAACACCATTAATTTTATCTTTAAATACACATTCTATTAAGTTTAAAGTATCTATAATAAATTTATCATTTTTCTCTATTATATTAAAATTATATTTTTCGTTAAGATACTCATCATCAACCGCCCCTTCTAGAGCTATAGGAGCCCGGGCCCGGTAAGTATTGTAGTCCACCAGCCCTATTATTGAACTTACTGCGTCGAATAATCTTCCTGCCGAAGAAGTTTTAGGACAATTTAAATTTTTATCTATTAATTTTGCTACGGCCCCTGCAGCCTCTATACCTTTCAGATTATCTAATCTTCTCCAGTCAATACTCGCTGTTTTAAGATAACTAACAGCCATCCGCCAGGGTTCTATAGCGGCCATATCCCCGCCCGGCAGAGAAACCGGCCGGAAACTTCCCAAACGGGTACAATTTTTATAAGAAAATCTCATAAATTCCCCGCCCCATATTTTCCCGTCCTTTCCGTAGCCTGCACCATCTAAAGCAACTCCCATAAAATTGGGGGAATCCTTTAAATTGTTTTCTGCGGCACATCCGGCCAGATGGGCGTGATGATGCTGGATTTTATATAAGGGTAAATTCTTACCGGCGGACAACTTTTTAAAAACTTTTGTTGTAACATATCCCGGGTGTAAATCACAGCCCATAATCCGGGGATTGTAATTCCAGATGCTATCAAGTTGCTGAATAGTTTCTATATAATTATTTTCTGTAACCGTATTATCTACATTCCCGATATATTGAGACGGATATGCTTTCCCCGATTTTGTAAAACATATATTTACATTCTGCTCTGCACCGGAAGTTAGCACCCTATTTTGATGGGGGATTTCTATGCCCTGAGGTACATAGCCCCGGCTCCGTCTTAAAATTATCGGACCGTCCTTCATATTTTTTACTACAGAATCATCACACCTATTATGAATTTTTAAATTGTGATCCAGCATTGAAACACCTGAAATTTTTAAAGAAGTTAAAAACTCTCTGGCTTTTTCATACTTTTTAATTGTAGATACGGAAGGAAGATTTAGACTTGTAAAAATTAAGAGTTTTAAACCTGAATATTCAAATAATAAATGATGGACTGCAGAATAGGGCAGCATAAGACCTATTGTGGGATTATCCGGGGCTATTAATTCTTCTATATTCTTTTTTTTGCCCCGTTTGGGTAAAAGTAAGATCGGCCGCCGAAAATTTTTAAGAATTTTCTCGGATGCCCTGTTAACTCCGCATAGAAACTCCGCCGCTTTTTTATCCCGGGCCATAACGGCCAGGGGTTTGTGCGATCTTTGTTTAATTTTTCTTATTTTTTTTATTACTTCAGGATTTTCAGCATCCCCGACTATATGAAACCCGCCCCATCCTTTCAAGGCCATTATTTGGGAATTTTTTAAGCTGTCAGCCGCTTTTTTTACCGGATTTAATAATTCTGTCGTAAAACCTTCAGAGGTCATTTTTTTATACTCATACCCGGGACCGCAATCAGGGCAGGATATTGGCTGAGCATGATACCGCCGATTATCTACATCATTATACTCTTTTCGACATCTGTCACACATCTTAAACTCACTCATTTGAGTGTTTTTCCGGTCATAGGGCAGTTTATTTACAATGGTGAATCTCTGTCCACAGTTCAGGCATGAGGTAAACGGATACTTATATCTACTGTTGGACGAATCTTTAATCTCCCTCAGACATTCATCGCACAGAGCTATATCCGGGGGGATATTAAGTCCGGATTCTGCTTTACCCGAACTTTCTGATATCTCAAATTTACTGAAATTATTTTTTTTAGATTCTTTTACTTCTAAACCGGTTATATCAGCAGCGTCGGGTGAATTGTCCTTAATATTTTTAATGAAATTATCTAAGTCTTCTCTTCTTCCCCGGGCCTCTATATACACCCCGGAACCAGTATTTTTCACCCTCCCTTTTATAAAAAATCTTTTTGCTAAACGATATACAAATGGCCTAAAGCCCACCCCCTGGACAGTACCTTTAATAAAGATACTTTTATTCAACAGATACTACCTCAAAACCCATCCCCTTTTTAATATCGAAGCTTGCCGAATTACATTCAGGACATCTGAGTTTCTCAAGATCGGTATAAGTCTTTTTACAACCGGTACATATTAATACGATATCTTCTTCTATAATTTCAAAATTTTCAAGGCCCATGTGTTCTTCAATTATATGCCTTATATCACTTGGAGATTCACCGTCTCCTCTTCCTACCTTTACTACAACCTTCTCTATATTTTTAATATTATTTTTACGGGCTTTTTCCCGGATAGCGTTCTCAATTTCTTTAGCCCTTACTGATTCATGCATATTTTCTCCTCCAGTTCCTTTATTATTTCATCGCCGGTTTTTTGAACTTTTTCTGACATTTTGCCATCTAATTTTCCGGGCTGAACTGCAATTATATAAACTTTAGCACCGCAATCACTGTGTATAAATTCAGCCACCATATCCAAACCTGCATTATGGGTTGTAAAACCGGCTGATACTTTCCGGGCCTCGATAATTTTAACTTTTCCGGGTTTCTCATCCAGTTCCACGGCATCTACAAATAAAACTATATCCGGGCTATGGCTACAAATTTTTGCAAGGTAATTTTCAGGGGTGGTTTGGCAATTATAAATTTTGGTATATCCTTTATCTATAAGTTTTTTTACCGTATAAATTCCTATGCCGTCATCTCCCCGGTTTAAATTGCCTACTCCCACTATAACTGTATTTTTTCCGGCAGGGGCCAGTTCTTCAAGTTTCATATAAATATTTAATTTTATTCGTTATTAGCTTCTGTAGAGTAGACTTTGTGGCGGCAGCGGGGGCATAAAAACTCAAAAATATCAGATCGGTAAAAGACTTCACGGCTTTTTGACGGGAGCTGGCCAAACCCCCTCTTCTCCTGCCTTACCAGCATAAGATCCGGATTAGTCGAAGCCAGGGCCGGTCCCATTCTCCGGGCCGTTGCTTCAAGCTGATCCCTGGTGCCTAAGGCTTCGCCGCATTTACTGCAGACAATAAGATCAAATTCCTGCTCAACTTTCATATCCTCTCTGGAGTAATCGGCCATATCGTATTCCCGGGTGAGTTTCACCCCGGGTTCCGGCTGGGGACATTTTTCCTCGCACTGACCGCAGTAAATACATCTGTCATATAACCGTATAATCTTTCGGGTCTCATCCTTTGGAGAATCTTCTATCTCAATAGCACCGGTGGGACAGGCCTCCATACAGGCCTCACACCCTATACACCAGTCTTCATCCGGAACAGGGGCTCCTCTAAAGTCCAAAGCAGCTTCATGCTTACTGGCGGGGAATTTTGTGGTGTACCTGGGGGAAAATACAGCTTTTATTGCTTCTTTTAATTCCCGGAGTTTAGGTAATTTCATGATCTTTCATCTCCAGGAGGTTTTAAATCGCTCTGGTCAAAAACTTCGCTGTATTCATCTTTTTCGGAGCCGCTCCACAATCTTACTCCGTATCTATAGGCAGCTCTGGCCAGGGCATGTGCCCCGGTAGGAGAAGTAATTAGAACAAAAAACATTACCAGCAGGGCTTTTGTACCGGCCAGCGTAAATCCATTAATTAAAAATATACCAAAAAGTATAGAACACGTCCCCAGGGTAACACATTTAGTACCGGCCTGGAGCCGGTTAAATACATCGGGAAATCTTATAAGTCCCACACAACCGGCAAGATCGAAAAATATTCCAATCCCTATCACTATTATTCCTAAGTAATACATATTATTTCCCCAGATTTATTCATCAAATCCTTTTCCTTCAAGGTATTTAGCCAGAGCTATCGTACCGATAAAACTTAAAAGAGCCCATGAAAGTGCTATGTTCAAATAAAAATCCGAATCTGTTTTTAAAGTAAACAAGGCACTAAAGCCCACTACTATCGTACCTATCATATCTATGGCAACTGATCTGTCCGGCGGCGTTGGTCCGCGACCCATCCGGTATATACATAAAACACAGCATATAAACAGTATTATAAAATATATATCTATTATCATTCGAATACCTTTTTCAAAATCTTTTCAAATCTTCCTGCAATTACTTCAGTAGCTTCCCGCTGGCTTGAAGCGGTAATATTTATCCAGTGTACGTAAATAATATCTTCTTTAATATCTACTGTCAAAGTCCCCGGAGTGAGGGTTATCGAATTACAGAGAATTGCTCTGGACAGTGGACTTTTAAGTTCAGTATTTATTTTAACTATCCCCGGATTTATTGGTCTATCAGTTTTTATAATTCTATACAATACATCCAGATTTGCAATTATCATATAATACATCAATACCGGTATATATACCAATGCCCATCCCACTATCTTAATATTAAATCTCTTATTATTCTCATCCAAAGTAGTAGTTTGCCCAATATTTCGGCCGAATATAAGGACGGCTCCCAAAGCTACCACAAGCCCCGTTATGATATCCTGTAAATTTAAAGGATTAAAAGGCCAGGTCAAAAAAAGCCAGATAATATATGAAGCTATATAAAATATTATTTTTCCGATCATAAACTTCCCCTTACTAATTCAATATATTTAGAAGAATCCAGTATAATATCCACAGCCGGTTCCAGAATTATTTCACTGATTTGAGGTATAAGAATAATTCCCATTACAATACAGGCTACAGCTAATATTATCATGGGCACCTGCATAATAACGGTTACCTCTTTAACCTTTTTAAGTGACCTTTTAATTGAACCCATAAATGCATATCTTTGTACCTTTACAAATGAGCTCAAGGTCAAAATACTGGCTATTATTGCCCAGCCTGCCAGGAAAGGATGACCGGCCTGTATTGCCGCAATAACTATCACCAGTTTACTCCAGAACCCGTTAAAAGGTGGAATCCCGGCAATTGAAAGTGAAGCTACCATGGAAGTAGCGCCGGTTACCGGCATCTTCTGATTAAGTCCTCCCATCTTTTTTAAATTCCTGGTTTTCAAACGGTAATCCACGGCCCCGGAATTTAAAAATAAGAGAGATTTAAAAACCGAATGGTTCAAAAGATGAAATAGTCCTCCTATAATTCCCAGAGGGGTAGCCAGTCCAAAGCCCAAAGCTATATAGCCCATCTGACTGACAGAATGGTAGGCCAGAAGTCTCTTAAAATCCCACTGTCCGAGGGCTAACAGTACTCCGGCAACCATAGACATTGTGCCGAATATTCTTAATATCTGGGGAACCGGCCCTGTATTCATTCCCATCATAACATAGGTTATTCGGACCAAAGCATATATACCTATGGCTTTTATGAGTACTCCACTGAGCATCGCCGATATGGGGGCCGGCGCTGAAGGATGGGCATCGGGAAGCCAGGCGTGAAACGGAACTATGGCAGCTTTTATAGAAAATCCTACTACAAAAAGTAATGTGGCCAGATATATACTTGCCGGTATTTCTCCGGCAAAGGCCAGAATTTCGGATATAGTAGCCATATTAAGATTTGCCGTATTGGCATATACAATTCCTATACCTAAAAGCATAAACGCCGTGCCTATACTTGAAAGAACAAGATATTTAAAAGTTGCCTCTATCTCTTCCCGCTGCGTTCCGTATCCTACAAGAGCAAATGATGCTATAGTAGCCAGCTCGAGAAAAACATAGAGATTAAATATATCCCCGGCCAGCACAACTCCGTTTATACCAGTTAGCATAAGCATAAAAAGAGTATAAAATTTTTCCTTTGCGCCGTACCTTTTAATGTAATCAATCGAAAAAACAAGACACATCAGAGCTATAAAATTCGCTACAACGAGAACCGGACCGCTGAAACCGTCAAGGACCAGAATTATCCCCATAGGGAAATCCCAGCCGGCTATATTGTAGATATCCGGATTCCCAAAAATAACTATTGAAATTATTAAGGTAACTAAAATAGCAACGCCGGCAAAGATATCCATAGATAAATTTTTCTTAAAATCATCTTTTATAAAATCCAGCATGGATATAATAAAAGCCGCCCCCATGGGTATTAAAATAGTTGCTAAAATAAGCATTATCCCTTTAAATCCTTTATTTTAGATACATCAAATGTGCCAAACCGCTCATAAATCCGTATAGCAATAGCTACCATTAATGCTATAACCGATAACCCGATCACTATCGATGTTAAAATCATAGCCTGGGGCAGAGGATCGACAGAGCCGGCTACAAAGTTTTTCATATTCATGCCTTCAGTTATTATAGGAGCCACTCCGCTTTTCTGATACCCTACTAAAAGGATAAACAGATTTACGGAATTTTGCATTATTATTATTGATATAATTATTTTTATAACATTTTTTTTGGTAGCTATTCCGTACAAACCTATAAAAAACAGAACCATACACAAACTATATGCCAGTGGAAGATTAATCATATTGTTTCTCCCTGCCCACTACAGATAAGACAGCAAATACCATAAATACTCCCCAGCCACACTTAAGAGCTATAAGTATATTTTCATACATCATTGCCCCTCCCGAAAAAAGTTGATACTTTTTATGGGGATACACTTTAGCCAATAAGTACCCTATATCATGGGCAAATATAAAGAGCAAAAGACTTATAAAAAATAACAGTCCTATTACTCCCAGTGAATTAAAAATACTTTCCTCTGAAATTTTAAATTTTTTAAATGCTTCTTCTTTACCGTAGGCCAGAAAAATAAGTATATACAGAAAAGCCAGTATAACCCCGCCGGCAAATCCTCCACCCGGAGAAATGTGCCCGTATAAAATAATATCTACACCGTAAATAAAGACGGCAAACTCTATAAGAGTGGTTACAGTCTTTACTATTTCTGTCATACCGTTATTGTTATTCATTTTTCAGACTCTCTTCCGTCTTGGATTTTCTTAAAATAGTCAGAGCGCCAATTATAGCCGCAAAAAGTATCGCAGCCTCTCCTAACGTATCGTACCCTCTATATGATAAAAGAACTGAATTAACTACGTTGGGGGCTCCGGTGTTTTCCAAACTTCCCGAAAGATATCTAAGAGATGGTATAATGGTTTCAGTTCTTTCAGCTAACCCGCTTCCCAAAGCCGGTAAATCCTGGATGGAAAGTATTACAAAAACCAGAAGAATCCCCAAAAATGCTCCCCCGGATACAAGAGCGAAAAATTCTTTCTGACACTTTACTTCTGTATGGTCCCTATTTATAGTGGATCTTATAAGTATTATAAGCAGAACCACTTCCACAAGTATCTGTACTATAGCCACATCCGGAGCGGCCATAAAAAGCATTACTATAGCCAGTCCAAACCCCACTCCTCCAAGGGATATAATAGAGGACAGGAGATTTTTGGATTCCAGGGCTATTATAGCCGCTATTATTTTTAAAACTAAAATTAATTCTATCATCTTAAATAACTAAACATCAATACTACCGTTCCCACTATTACCCATAGAACATAAGTGGTTACCACTCCCCCGTGTAACCAGCGTAAAAATCTTATCCAGTAAAATGTAAATTCTTTAAGCCGTTCGTATATATCAAAATACCCTTCCCGGGCCCAGGCATAAATTTTCCTGAATATACCCAGATTTTCAATAGTAGTATAAAACTCCACTCCTGAAACTCGCATATTCGGAGTTATCTTTTCTCCGCCGATATACGGTTCTGTCCTTCTGTAACCTCTGACTTTAAAAATAATATACAGTAATATACCGATGCCCATTCCCAAGACAAAAAGTGAAGCTGCAAGCTGGGGAAACCAGACCCCGGAAACAACAAAATCTCCTACAATAATATTTAATAAGGGATATACCAGATACTCCGGGAAAATTCCTATTCCCAGACAGAGCAGGGGTAAAACTACCAGGGCGGGAACTTCCCAGCTTATATTTTCGGCATGGGACCTTCTCCCTTTTGAGGGCTGTCCTAAAAATGCCGCGTGAACAATTTTTACAAAAGAGGCCAGGGTTAACACCGAACCGAATACCGCAGCTACAAGCCACAACACCCATAATCCTCCAGTACCCGCTTTCTCTATCAGGCTCTGGTAGACCATCCATTTTGAAATAAACCCGTTCAGCGGGGGTAAACCCGATATAGCTATTGCACAAATTGTGAAACTAATAAATGTGACCGGAAATTTTTTATAAAGCCCTCCCAGATTTTCAAGTTTGGAGGTCCCGGTCTCTTTTTCCACCACTCCCGCTCCCAGAAAAAGCCCCTGTTTATAGATGGCGTTATTTACCATATGGAGCAATCCCCCTGCTATACCTATTAATGTGCCGGTTCCTATGCCCAAAATCATATACCCTACCTGAGAGACGGCGTGATACCCTAAAAGCCGTTTTAAATTATGCTGGGCCAGGGCCATAAAAACACCGGCCAGAATGGTAAACGCTCCCACAGCCATAAGCAAGGTATTGGCCCCGCCCTGAAGGACGAACCAGTCTACGGCAATTTTCTTCAAAAGATATATCCCCAGCAGTTTGTCCAGCGATGCCGGTAATAAAGCCACTACCGGAACCGGGGCGTCCCGGGAAGTATCCGGTATCCAGGTGTGAAACGGAAAAGCTCCCGCCTTTGTAAAAGCCGCCGACAATAATAACAAAAAGATAACCCAATCAAAAGTTCCAGAAAGCGTAATATCTAGCCCGGAAAGGTTTAAAGCGCCAGTTGTACCTATTATACCGGCCATCCCCATCAACAGCAGTGCATCACTCCCCCCTAATATAATAAAAGTTTTTTTCCAGGTATTTTCACCGCCGGTCTTCCAAACCATAAGGGCAAGTATCAGACCGGTCAGGCCCCAGCCCACCATAAAAAGGATAGAATTTACAGCCATAAATACCACCGAGGCAGAACCTAAAATCCAGCAAAACAGTGACCAGAAAAAACCGGCCTTTTTCTCCATATGTCCAATAGTATATAAAGCTACAATAATGCCGAATAAACCGGTCAGCATAATCAAGCTCAGTGAAAGAACATCAGCTTGAATTAACGGTTCTATTCCCCAGCGACTAAAACTAAAATACGGGAATGCATCCAGTCCTCCCCATATCAGAGAAATGCCACTGATAACAGCCGAAATCCCCCCGTACTTAAACCAGCGTTTTGGAATAAATATCATTAATATTCCAAGTAAAAAGGGAAACAATACGGTCAGCTGCAGTATCCTCACTCTCTATTTTCCTCCATATTCGCCCTTAAATCCTCTGTCTTTTTCTTAGAAAGTTCTATAAGTTCTTTAGAAGAATATTCCCGGCCCTCTTTATCTACCGCCTGCATTCTCTCCGTACAGCAATAACAGGGATCCACTGCCGCCAGTGTTATAGCGGCATCCGGAATTGTCCCCCCGACCACGGCAAATTCGTTAGACAGTACGTTCTGATAGGACGGAGCCCGGACTTTATGTCTGTATGGAACACTGCCCCCGTAAGACCGGACATAGTGAAAAACTTCGCCCCGGGGAGCTTCGTGGCGCCCGATGCCCTGTCCCTCGGGAATATCTTTAATCTGCGTTTCAAACTCGCCGGAATTATCCTTTAATTTATCCACGCATTGATTTATTATTCTGATTGACTGCTTCATCTCTTCCAGGCGAACAATAGTTTTTGCATATACATCCCCCTCATCTTGTACGGGCACATCCCAGTCCACAAGACCATAAGCGGCATAGGGTTCAATTTCTCTTATATCAACATCTATGCCGGAGGCCCGGGCCGTGGGGCCAACCACACAGTACTTACGGGCTTCCTCTTTAGGTAAAGTTCCGGCCAGTTTTAACCTGGCTCTCAAGACCGGATCATCGTTTATCGCTTTCTCAAGCATATCTAATTTAGGTACCAGATCATCCATCGCTTTTTGTATTTTATCCCCCTGCTTGACAGATATATCCCTTCTTGCCCCGCCGAGTTTCATCATGGCATAGTGTTGCCTGTTGCCAAAAACTTCCTCGCAAAGGTCCAAAAGAGGTTCCCTGTACTTCCAGCACCACATCCACACGGTATTGTAACCTAAAAAATGTCCGGCCAGACCCAGCCACAAAAGATGGGAGTGAATTCTTTCCATTTCCCCGACTATCGACCGGATATATTTTGCCCGGTCGGGAATTTCCACCCCGGCAATTTCTTCAACCGCGTTGACATAGGCAAAAGGATGGGAAGTAGAACAGATACCGCATATTCTTTCCACCAGAAATAAGACCTGGTCAAAATTTTTGGCTTCGGACAGTTTTTCTATTCCCCGGTGATTATACCCCAGTTCTATATCTACGCCGAGTACTTTTTCACCGTCTACTTTAAGCCGGAAAAATTCCGGTTCTTCCTGCAGGGGATGATAAGGTCCTATCGGTATTTCAGTACATTTATTTTTATTCTTTTTATTCATCTTTTTCTGAGCGGATACTTCTTCCCCCTGTAATCTTTCGACAATAACAGGTTTTCGGTATCCTCGTTACCTTCAAATTCAATTCCCATAAGCTCTATTAATTCCCTCTCAATCCATTTTGTGCCTTTTATTATATCGGTGAGGGTATCCACCCTGGCTTTATCCAGATCAGTTTTAACTATTAAATTCAAGAATATACCTTTTTTATCATAAGAAAAGTGATAAATTATTTCCATATAATCTTTTTCGTCAACTGCCGTTGCCGTCGAAAATCTAAATCCAAGTTCATCAAAGAAAAAACGGGCGGCCTTTCTTAAATAGTCAGTGTCAATTTCAATATATACTCTTCTGTCATTAACTTTATCTATGTTTTTAATATTATTGTCAAATTTTTGTTCAATTTTATCCAGTATCTGCATTATATTTTCTCCGGTTTTTCTTTATCTTTGCTGTTAATCTTTTCTACAAGTTTTACCACGGCAGAAAGCAGAGCTTCCGGGCGGGGGGGACAACCGGGGACATATACATCTACGGGTAGATGTTTATCGGCCGGTCCCACAACATTGTACGACCCTCTGAACATCCCGGTATCCAGAGGACAGGTACCCACAGCCATTATATAAAAAGGCCGGGGGGCCTGCCGGTATATTCTCTTAAGCCGGGGCAGGACTTTAGAATTTATTACCCCGGTAAGCAGCATACAGTCCGCATGTCTTATACTGCCCACCAGCTTTATACCAAATCTTTCGGCATCAAATTTTGGAGTCAACGCATCCAAAATTTCTATATCACAGTTATTACACGGTGATGCCGCAAAATGATAAACCCATATAGATTTTGAGTTGCTCTTCTTAAACATAAATCATAGTCCTAAAAGTGCCAGTACAACACTCAAGCCGGCAACTAAAGTTACCGGACCCCAGAAAAATCTCAACGTCTGATTTATTCTAAGCCGGGGATTGGTATTTTTCAGTAGAATTACGATAACAACAAGTCCAACATATTTTAAAATTCCCACCCAGGAATTTATACCGCCTAAAAATAATATCACAGTGAGCAGAGGAAGTACAGACATCAATATCCATCTGGAGACTACAAATAAACCCAGAGGGGGCCCCGAAAGCTCTATCATAACTCCGCCCATTATCTCCTGCTCGGCTTCGGGGATATCAAAAGGTATCTGGGCCATCTTGGACTGGAAACAGATTATAGTAACTATCAATGCCAGTATTCCCGAAAGAGAGCCGGCCAGAAGACCGTTACTTTGCTGGAAACTTATTATCTGCCCCAGGTCTATCAATCCACCGGTCTTTATAAATACCACGCTCAAGGCCAGGATAAAAGGAAGTTCATAAGAAAGCACCAGTTTCATTTCCCGCGAAGAACCTAAAGAAGCCAGAGGATTAGTTGAAGACGCCCCGCTCATAATAGCGGCAAAGGAAGGAATTAATAGCAGATATACAACTACAAGTATATCCCCTCCAAAACCTTCTACCGCCAGATTAGTTTTTAAAAGTATAAAACCAATTAATATCACCGATGAAAAACTCATAACCGGAGAAATTAAAAAGGTTAATAAACTGCTGTTTCGGGGTATTAAAGTCTCCTTGTTCATAAGTTTAAAAAAATCATAAACCGGCTGAAATAAAGGAGGCCCCACTCTCCACTGAACCAGAGCAGATACTTTTCTGTCCAGCCAGGACACAAAAAAAGCAACCGCCATTATAAATATGACGCCCGGAAATAGTAGATACTCAAGTACAATCATTTCCAGTCCTTGGCCTTCACGGCAAATTTCTCTTCAATAACAGTCCACTCATCGGTTACCTGGTCAATCTCAGTAACCGCATCCTTGTAGCATTTTTTTATATCTACCTTATGCCCGGGATACGTCCGGTAAGATAAAACCGCCGGGGGATTGGCTCCCACCGGGCAGGCACTAGAACACTGTTTACACGATACACAGAGCATTTTGTATCTAACCAGATTTTCGCCCTCTTTTTTTTCAAGTGCGTCAACCGGACAGGCCGCCACGCAGGGCGGATTTTCACAGTGCCGGCATACGAGTTCCCGGATACCTTTCTCCACATAAGAGTATATACCGGGTGCCGTATCCTTGCACTTTTTACAGTCAAAACATTTATCTAAATCTATAGCTAACATATTAATCTATTAATCCCACAGTCCGGGCAACCCTTTTACCGTATCATACGTAAAAACCGGTCCGTCCTTACATACATAATACGGTCCTACCAGACAGTGACGGCATTTTCCGAAACCGCAGGTCATATTTTTCTCCAGCGATATTATTATTCTATCTGCCGTTATTCCCATTTCCTCAAGTTCCATACATCCGAATTTCATCATAACCGGAGGTCCCACTACAACAGCCAGACAGTTATCCGTATCCACATCAACCTTGTCAAATAAAGTAGTAACCACCCCTTCATCTTCCTCCCAGGACTCATCGGGTTCATCTACTGTCCGGTGCATAATAAATTCATCCGACCAGTCATCGTAAGTATCTTTGTATATAACATCCCGGGGGGACTTGCAGCCGTAAAGCAAGTGTACTTTGGGATACTTATTTCTGTCACCCAAAATCTCATATATTAAAGATCTAAGCGGTGCTATCCCGCAACCGCCTCCCACTATTAAAAGTTCCCTATTCTGCAATCTGTCCACGGGAAAACCATTACCGTAAGGTCCGCGAACCCCCAGTATTTCCCCCACCTGTTTATCGTGTAATTTTTCAGTTGCCGCCCCCACTTTCATAACTGTTACATCAATATTTTTGTGTTTTCCCGGCTGTGAGGACGGAGTAAAAGGGGCTTCCCCTATCCCCGGAACTGTCAATTGTATAAATTGCCCGGTAGAAAATTCCAGGGGCTCAGCCAGTTTTAGTTTAAAAGTTTTTATATTCGGAGTCTCGGGTATTATTTTAGTAATCTCCGCCTTTACAGGTTTATAGGGGTTTTCTCTAATCAAAGCAAGCCCTCGACAGTATCTCTTATATCGATCTCTCCCGGACAGGTCTGGATACACCGTCCGCATCCAGTACATCCGGCCATCTCAAATTCTTCAGGCATTAAATAAAACTTACAGTAATACCGGTGTCTGAACCGCTGCCACAGCTCTTCCCGGGGATTTCCACCTCCACCTACCCGGGCATAGCCGGGAAACTGGCAGGAATCCCACTGTAAAAGTTTCTGGAACTTTTTTTCGTCGGAAAGTTCATTTAAAACGTTGCAGTAACACGTAGGACAAGAAAAATTACAACCCCCGCACTGCATACAATCGCTGCTTTTATCTTTCCAGTATTTTGGATCTTCATTATTTCTAATTTTTTCTCCAAAATTATCCTGCCTGAAATCTTTTTTAAAATTATTTTTCACTTTAAGTTCGGCAGTATTTTTTAAATCCTCTTTTTTGTTCAGCTTACTTTCTGAAGCCGGGGATAATTCTCCGGTATCTACTATATTACTATCATCCGAATTCCCGGTATCCAAGATAATTTTATCTTTTAGAAAAGTTAAATTTATATCAAATTTCGATTTACCCTCATTAAAGGGCCCTCCCCCAACGGCAGAACAAAAACAGGTATCCGCCGGCTGATTACAATCCACCGAAACTATTTTTAACCGGTCCCGAAAATTTTTATACACCGGATCCACCGGATCCTCTTCCAGAAAGATTTTATCATACACTCCGGTTAAAGCTCTTAAATCACAGTTTCTAACCCCTATCAGCATTACCGGTTTTTCTTTTTCAGCCTTTTCCTCCCGGGGGCCAACTACCTGATAGCGAGGGGGAAATACAAATTCTTTTATCCCGCCCCAGACCGGTACAGTCTCCCAGTTAATCGTAACTCCGGGATCGTAAGCAGTAAATTCGCCGTCCTCCCCGGGGACGAATACTCTATAATCTTCAGCCCAGTTTTGTATATACTGTTCTAATTTTTCGTTATCTAAAATATATTTCATCTATTTTTTCTGCTTTTTAAAGTATATGATAAATTCTGAAGTTCCAGAGCCAAATCCGCATACCTTATTTCCACATCATCGGAAACATTTAAATTACAGGGCGCAAAATTCAGAATTTCTCTTATCCCCGCTCTAACTACCTTATCGCAAACTTCCTGAGCCGAAGCGGAAGGCACCGCAATGATCGCAATATCTATATCTTTTTTATTTATATCCTGTACTAAGTTAGCAACAGGGGTGATCTCTATTCCCTTCCATTTTTCCCCTATCTTATCCGGATTACTATCCACTATCATTTTAAAGTTGAAACCTTCTCTTTTAAAACCCGGATAAAAAAAGAGGGCCCGGCCCAAATTACCGGCACCTACAAGAACAATATTCCAGTGCCTGTCCAACCCCAGTAATTTATTTATTTCCATTACCAGTTCATCTATTTTATAACCAACTCCAGGTTTACCTTTTTTACCCAGTTTAGAAAGATCCCTTCTAACCTGGGCCGAAGTTTTAGAAAGAACTTCAGCTATATCACGGGAAGTTACCCACTTTTTTCCAGCTTTGGAAAAATCTTTACAAATTCTGTTATATAATATAAGTCTTTCTACTATAAATTTATTTAGCATCAATTTTATTTGTTAATTTATCTTGTGAATATATTCACAAAGTCAGAGCTTATAAATTATAATAATTATTTTTTTTATTTTGTCAAGAAATGTAAAAATAAGCTTATAAGTTATTCCGGATAGGAAAACTTAAAATATTTTATTCTTCTATATTTAAATATTCTCTGAGCTTACTTTTTTGGTCTGATTTTTTTAATTTACCCAGGGCTTTGGCCTCTATTTGCCGGACTCTTTCCCGGGTTACGCCAAAAATTTTGCCCACTTCCTCTAAAGTCCGGGGGTACCCTCCTTCTAAACCAAAACGCAATTTTATTATTTTTGCCTCTCTGTCTTTTAAGGTCTCCAGAACTTTTTCTATCTCTTTCCTTCTCATTGTCTGCATAGTAGTCTGGTTGGGTGTATCGCCTTTTTTATCCTCTATAAAATCTTCCAGACGGCTATCTTCGTCATCGCCAATGGGGGTATCTAAAGAAATGGGTTTCTGCTTTATCTCCATTATTCTCCTGATTTTCTGTTCCTCCAAATCCAGTTCCTCGGCGTATTCATCTATAGTAGGTGTACGGCCATACTTTTGTTTCCATTTCCTGGATACTTTAGAAAGTTTACTTATAATTTCTTTCATGTGAACCGGGATACGTATTGTCCGGGCCTGGTCGGCAATTGCCCGGTTAATGGACTGTCTTATCCACCACGTTGCATAAGTGGAGAATTTAAAGCCCTTCTTATATTTAAATTTATCCACCGCTTTCATCATACCTATGGAACCTTCCTGAATTAAATCCAGCATAGAAAGATTAGGATTGGTATTCTTTTTTGCAATAGAGACAACCAGTCTTAAATTTGCACGAACCAGTCCCATTTTACTCTGGTTAATCTTTTTCTCGTGTTTATAGACCTGCTTAATGGTCTCTTTTAACTCTTCCAGATCCATGGAAAATTTTCTTGCCCGGCCAATTATACTTAATTTTAAACTTCTGGATTCCTCTCGAATAATTTCTAATCTTCTGGGGGTTATTTCCGTCTCTTTTTTAAACCTGTAGGCAGTTATCTCCCCGTTTTTAAATTGTTTATAGAGTTCTCTTGCCTTTTCGTAAGAGATTTTTATTTTGTTATACTTTTTCTTCAATTCCGAATCCAGATCTTTAATCTTCTGTGTTTTTTCTTTAAAAGTATCAATTATACCCTGTATAAAATCCTTTTTTAAATCCAAATCTATAATTGCATCTACGATAAGCCGGTTTTCCTCTTTAATTTCCTGCCTTAATTTTTCTTTCTCTTTACCGGATCTACTTTTATCTTTGAGTTTTTTCTGACGCCTCTTTATCTTTCTCTGTCTTCTTTTAACTTCATTGTAGGCGGAATTGACTTTTTTTCTCATATCGTTTAATATCTTCTCAGTTTTCCGCCCTCTTTTCATTATATCCCGGGGGGTAATTTTATCATTTCTCAGATCTTCGGCCATTTTTTTAAACTCTTCTATACCGATAGGAGTTCCCAGGACCAGCCTTCTTAAAGCTTCTTCATTTTCCTGAATGCTTTTAGCCAGATGCATTTCCTGGGCTCTGGAAAGCAGGGGTTCTTTACCCATTTCACTTAAATACATCTTTATCGAATCCGTTGCTGAAAAAGTAGATGAGAGCATTTTCCGGGTTCTCCCCGACTTACGTATTTTTTCTAATTTTTCCTTCCGCCGTTTATCAACTACCTCTACATCAGCTGCATTTAATTTTTTAAATAATTCATCAAATTCATCCGGATTTATATTTCCCTCATCGAGAAATTTATTTATTTCTTTATAGGTTAATTTCCCTTTTTTCTTACCCTGAGAAATTAAATTTTCTATATTCGGCAATTTATACCTCCTCCATTTTCTTACTATTCAAATTTTAATATTTTACTACCTTTTTGATCGCACAGCCCGGCCAGCTTCTTGAATTTACTTCTCTTTTCCTGGGAAACGGGCTTATTGTTTTTAATCTGTTCATTTATCTCTTCAACCAGAGATTGATATTCTTTTTTTAATTTTAATTTTTCTAATTCTTCCTTTAATTTTTTAATATATTTTTCAGTATCATTAGTATTGACTTTTTTAAAAGCTAGCTGGGAAAGCATTGACTTGTACTGAGAATCTACAGACGATATAAATTTATTAGTATCAGTATTGTAAACCTGTATATATTTTTTCAATAAATCGTGATAAATATTATTTGAGTAACTGCTGTCTTCGCAAATCCCCTCTATTTTTTCAGCTAAATCAGGTTTTCTCAACACAATATGTAATAATTCTTTCATTATCCTTTCCTGTTTAGTCATAAATTCATCGGCCGAATCATCCACCTGAGTAAATTTTTGATAGCCGGCAGAAGAAAACTGCTTTACTTTTCTATTTATTAAACCTTCTCTTATAGATAACTGCTCACTTATCACTTTAACTATATCCTGTTTTTTTACCGGATCTTCAATTTTATCTATAGTGCCGGCCAGGTCCTTTACAATCTGAGACTTTCTGGTTATGCGGTCAGAAATATCACTGAATTTTTCTACACTGTAATCCATTCTCCACTGCAGACCCGATTTTGCATTCTCCATATATTCTAAAAACTTATCTTTATCCTCTTTTAATACATCTTCCGGATCTTTTCCCTCGGGTAAAACACATACTTTTGAATTAATATCCGAACTCAACAATAAGTCAATAGCCCGAACTGTGGCTTTTTTCCCGGCTTCGTCATAGTCAAAACAGATAATTATATCATCAACCCAGTGCTTTAACTTATAGACATGCTGGGAAGTCAATGCCGTTCCCAGAGCAGCTACAACAAAGGGAATACCGTTTTGATAAGCCGAAATAACATCCATATATCCTTCGAGCAGAACAAGTTTTCCGGTCTTTCTTATTTGATCTTTTCCCTGGTAAAGTCCGTATAAAATCTTTTTCTTCTCAAAAACTTCAGTTTGAGCTGTATTTAAATATTTAGGCTGGTCGTCGTCATCGACAACTCTACCGCCGAAACCTTTAATATCTCCGCGTTCGTCAAAGATGGGGAACATAATTCTATTTTGAAATTTATCATAAAGACGTCCGGACTTTGATTTTCCCACCAGTCCGGACTTTAAAAGAATTTCTTCCCCTATTCCCGCTTTTTTAGCACTGTTAACTATCTTATTGCCGCCCGGGGCGTATCCCAAATGAAATTTTTTAATTACACTCTCGTCAATTCCCCGGTCTTTTAAAATATTTAAAATACTTTTACCGCTATCACTGTACAAATATCGATGATAAAATTTTGCGGCCCGGGAATTTAATTCCGTTACCTCTTTTTTCAACTCCCGTTTTTTTTGATATTTTCCAGATTGAAAATTATCTATTTCTATATTGTTGCGCTGGGCCAGTCTTCTTAGGGCTTCCGGAAAATCTATCTTTTCCATTTCCATGACAAAATTAAATACATTTCCCGAGGCCCCGCATCCAAAACAGTGGTATAACTGCTTCTCCGGAGAAACTACAAAAGAAGGTGTTTTTTCCTGGTGAAACGGACACAGAGCCTTGTAATTATTCCCCGTCTTTTTTAAAGGAAAATACTCCTCTATAAGTCGTACAATGTCCGTATGACTTCTTATTTTATCGACTGTCCTGTCTTTAACCATTCCTCTCTACCCGGGTAAAACCTGAGTATTCTTTTATTTCCAGATCGCCGTGTTCATCAATAATTTTGTCTAAAAGTAAATTTAAGCCAAGATTATCCGAAGAAATATGTCCGGCTATAATTACATTTAAATTCGCTTTTTGAGCTTTCTTATAGTGTTTTTCACTCAAATGCATTCCCACAACCGTAGATATCCCGCGGTTTACCAGTTCTTTTATCAAGTCCGGATTATTCTCGGTTCCACCGGTCATATCTATATAAAATTTACCACATTTATTTTTCTTATTTCCATTTAGAATCTCCGGCGGATTTCCCCTTTTAGCCGCTATTTTATACTCCGGTATTTCAAGCAGTAGATCAACCATATCTTCAAGAGTTTCCGGATCTTCATTCTCCATTAATTGTTTAACATAATTAGTCACATGATTATCGGCGGGAGTATGTATATTCATAGTATTTATATCCAGTATCCGGGCCGCATCCTGAGCTTTAAAATGATTGACAGCGGACAATCTTCGGGCAACTTCGGCCTTTCTTTTCCGGGTGAGATTTTCGGCTACGCTTATCGTTACCCCGGCTTCCCTAAGAAGGTCAGCCTGCAAATCCATTACTTCATAGAAATTGGGGTAGGCTCTTCCCAGCGGATGATGGGATATTACAACCGGTATCTTTTCCATGTTGCCGGCAGCATGTTTTATCATTAAAAGTTCAGAAGTGTCGGTATCTATTCCAACCCATGCCTGCTCAACTTCAGTTTCCGGATCGCCATAAATTATTCTGGAATCAGCATAAGGACTTTCTATAGAATGCCGGTCAAATATTTCCTTTTCGGTTCCTTCTAAATTCTGGTACTCCTCTTTTTTTTGTTTTAAAAGCTTATCAATTTTCTGCTTGGTTCTAACATCTTCAGCTATTCCTTCCCGGACAGCTGTATCCATTATATCTTTTATTTTCATATCTTTGCTCCTTTAAGAAACGTAACAGTTATCTTCTATAAAAAAACGATAGTCCAAATCTTTTGACTTTGTTATCCCTATACGGGGTCCGCAAGCTATGCTGTCAACCGTTTCCCCTCTGTCCACTACATAAATTCCGTTACTCGACAGCTCCTTCCCATTATCATCCGTATCTATGCTCAGGGCCTGGGTTAATTTTGCCGGTCCGGAAGCAATTTCCTTAACCTCGCCTGTCTTCCTTCTTTTCTTCATCAGTTTAAGACCTCTTGACGGCTTTAAGGCTCTTATCAAAACAGCAGCTCCCTCTCCCTCACTTTCACAAACTAAATTAAAGCAATAATGTATACCGTATATTAAGTAAACATAAATAGTGCCGGGAGGACCAAACATTACCGCATTTCTGGCAGTTTTTTTCCGGGCAGCATGAGAAGCCCGGTCATTTTTCCCCAGGTAAGCCTCTGTTTCAACTATCTTTCCCCCGCAAACTCTCCCCCCTTTTTTGCTAAAAAGATATTTTCCTACAAGGTCCTCTGCAACTTTAAGTGTAGACCGGCTAAAAAAATTAGCTTCAACTAACTTTCCCCCGTCCTTCAAACTATTTTTATCCAATATATATTATATAATTAACTATATATTACTGCCTGATTTTAACCGCGGCGTTTCCTGGTATTAATTCTCTCTTTTCTGTGTTCGGCTTTACGTTTTCTTCTCAAGCTATTGCGCTCTTTTTTAGATTTTGCAATTTTTCGGATTTCGCTTGGAGGCCGGTAAAATCTCCGTTTTTTCAGTTCATTCTTTATTCCGGAACTGCTACAAGCTCTCCTGAATCTCTTTAACACAGAATTAATTGATTCTCTATCTTTCTTTTCTACTTTAGGTCCTTTGTACATGTATATCTCACCTCTTTCCTTAAAACTACTTACTCTCTTATAATGCCCTAACCAAGTGGCCCGGACATTTTCCTTCCGCCTAAAAGATGAACATGAAGATGATCCACTTCCTGTCCACCGTCGCGGTTACAATTTATAACAATTCTATAACCGCTTTTATCAATATCTTTTTTTACAGCAATCTTTTTTGCCGTATTCACTAACCTGCCGGTTATATCTTCTCCGGCCCTGTTTAAATTTTTAATATGTTCTCTGGGCACCACCAGTATGTGTACGGGTGCCTGGGGATTGACATCACTAAATGTTACTACGTCTTTATCCTCATATGTCACATCAGCATCAATCTTACCATCTATAATTTTGCAAAAAATACAGTTGTTATTTTTACTCATTGTTCTTTAAGTACTAACACACTTTTTCCTATTTTTCAAATTTTAGCAGCTGCGTTTTTTTTAAACAGTTTTTCCAATTAACTTATTTTTTTTACAATCGGTGATTTCTATTTTTAAAAAACGTCCATTTTTTTCGGTATCTGTATTCAAACTTACCGGCATATAATCGCGCGTATAGCCAAATTTTCCGGGGCCCTCCGGCACTATCTCTTTTATTTTACCAACAGAATTTTTAAAAATATTCTTCCTTAAATCCAAGCTCAAAGTTCTCAATTCATCCATCCTTTTTTTCTTTATCCTCTCCGGCACTTTATTATCAAATTCAGCTGCCGGGGTACCCGGACGGTCAGAATACCGGAATATATGAACTTTAACCGGGGGGAATTTTTTTAAAAAATTTTTGGTTTTACGATGATCCTCCTCTTTCTCTCCGGGAAACCCGGTTATTATATCATAGGAAAAACCGGCCACTTTAAAATTTTCCCGGACCATTCTTAAACCCTTCTCCACATCCGATATTGAATATCCCCGATTCATTTTTTTTAAAACTGAATTACTCCCGCTCTGAACAGGAATATGAAAATGGGGACAGAACTTCGAATCATATTTTAAAATTTTTAATAATTTTTGAGAAAGAGAACCGGGATGCATCGAACTAAACCGCCACCTAAAATTTTTATGCAAATTTTTTAATTTCTCCGCAAGCTCAAGCAGGGGATGGTATTCCTTAAAATTAGTGGCAGTTAAAACTACTTCAGGATGTCTTTTAATGAGCTTTTCAATTTCTTTTTTTGCGTCTTCTGCGGATTTTATATAAAAAGGCGACTTCAAATCTTTTACCGTACAATATTTACACCCCCCGTGACAGCCCTGCTGTAAATTTATAAAACCCCGGGTATGACTGTAAA
The DNA here is from genome assembly GCA_051745145.1 of Elusimicrobiota bacterium. Classification (GTDB taxonomy): domain Bacteria; phylum CG03; class SLGR01; order SLGR01; family JAGXOG01; genus CAYZAK01. The sequence continues at coordinate 8,941 of JBNJDT010000011.1, read as the reverse complement.
ATTCATCCAGATTTCCGTTAGGATTGTCAATGAAAAGAAATTGCCTCAATATATTGATATTGTCTTTTTCAAATTTTTCGGGTACATACCTCGTACTGCAACCCATAGCCAGCACTTCTTTAGAAGGATACTTTCTTTTTATCCGGCGGCAATATTTAAGCCCTTTTCCGGTAGCTCTGTGGGTTACCGAACAGGTATTTATAATAACAACTTCAGCTTTTTCCAGTGAGGAATAATTATACCCTAATCGAGAGAGATTATCTCGTACTATTCTCGAATTATACTGATTAACTTTGCACCCGAAATCCTTTATAAAAAAATTTAGACCTTCCATTATTTTTATCCGTTATTTAACAATATTTGTGAGGAAGAAACTATGGCTGCTGTCTCAACATCCATTGCCATAGGACCAAGAGAACAACATTTTAAACCCGCCTCCCCGGCCTGGACGGCCTCTTTGTCAGTATAACCCCCTTCCGGTCCGATAAATAAAGCCACGGGAGAAACCAGGTCTTTTTTAGTTACCCTGCCGGACTTTTCGTTTACCCACATAAATATACCGCTGCCGTATCTTTTTTCGCTATATTTTTTTAAAGCCTCCCTGAAATTCAGAGGCGGCCCTATCGAAGGTATCTTTTCTCTTCCGGTAAGTTCAGCGCCGTGCCTTGCTTTTTTTTCCAGACGCCGGTAAATTTTCGATCTGTTGCGGGCATTAATTTTTTTAACTGTTCTTTCGCTTATCACCGGTATGAATTTGGAAATCCCCACCTGGGTGCATCTAAAAACCACTTCTTCTAATTTATCGGATTTGGGAACTGAAATATATAGATCCACTTCTCTTTTGGGAGAGGGTACGTCAGGGACTTCTTTTTTTATTTTTATTGAGCCAACGTATTTTGAAAAACTCAAGATTTCGCCAAGATACTCTTTGCAACTGCTGTCCCCCAGCCTTACAATTTCCCCCGGGCTTTTACCCACAACCTGCAGATGATGTTGATTATAACTGTTTATTTCAATTGTTTCCCCAACCCGAAGTACATCATCAACGAAAATCTTTATCAAGGGTATTTCTCAATCATTAAAAATTTTTTTCCACCAGGAAGAAGAATAATCATCCTGGTTCATGTGGCTGGCATACTCTTTTAAGGCTTCTTTGGCCTTTTTATTGAGGTTTTTAGGCGTTTTAATCTTTACTTCAACAAACAGATGTCCTTTCCCATATCCCTTTAAAGAAGGCATCCCTTCTTTTTTTAACCGCAACTTTGTGCCGGATTGAATACCGGCGGGAATTTTAACCTTCTTCTTGCCGTTTAAAGTATCAATCTTTCGGGAACTGCCAAATACCGCCTCGGGAAAAGTTATTTTTACTTTAGTGTATAAATCATTTCCTTTACGCTGTAAAGTTTCATGGGGTTTTACAGATATGTTGACAAAAATATCCCCCCGCGGACCGTTGTGCCGTCCGGCATTTCCCTCCCCGGATATCCTTAAAGTCATCCCGTCCTTAACTCCGGCCGGGATCTTCACCGAGATTGTGTCTTTATTTCCGGTTAAACCCGTTCCCCGGCAACTGGAACACGGATTGGTAACAACTTTTCCCTGGCCCTTACACTTGGGGCAGGTTTGCTGAATCCTGAAAAATCCGCTCCCCCCCTGTACAGCACCCTGTCCGTTACATTCCGGGCAGGTACTGACATCGCCGCCCGTGCCCTCACAATCGGGGCAGGGATCCTGTCTTAAAACTTTTAACTTAACTTTTTTGCCCTTGGCCGCATCTTCTAGAGAAATATCATAATCCAGCCGCAGGGAGCTGCCTTTTGAAGCCCGGCGGGAACTTCGGGCCGAGCGGCGGGTGCGGGAAGTAGTTCTTCCGCCGCCACCGAATATTTCTTCAAAAATATCTGAAAAATTTCCGAAGCCGCCGGCTCCGCCACCACCCTGGCCAAAATTCCCAAAGCCTTCAAAACCGGCTCCCTGACCGCCGGCTCCCATATCCACACCTTTTTCACCGAACCGGTCGTATTTTTTACGTTTTTCAGTATCACTTAAAACCTCGTAGGCCTGATTTATCTCCTTGAATTTTTCCTGAGATTCCTCATCACCGTCGGTTCGGTCGGGATGGTATTTTAAAGCCAGCTTGCGGTAGGCCTTCTTTATCTCATCCTGAGAGGCATCTTTGGATACCCCTAGAATATCATAGTAATCTTTTGAACTCAATTTAAGCCAACTGTAATATTATTTGTCGTTCTCGTCGTCGTCTTCTACTTCGTAGTCGGCATCTACCACGTCTTCTTCCTCGTCGGCCTCTTTCTGGCCGCCGGCCGACTGGGTCTGTTCGGCCTGAGGACCCTGCTGGGCTTGAGCCTGGGGACCTTGAGGACCCTGAGGACCTTGAGGACCGCCCTGCTGTTTTGCCTGCTGGTAGATAAACTTAGATATTTCCTGAGAAGCATCAGACAGCTTTTCAGTAGCTTTTTCTATCTCATCCTTATCTTCTGCCTCTAGTTTTTTCCGGGCGTCTTTTATTTCGTCTTTTATCTTATTTTTGACATCATCATCTATCTTATCATCGTGTTCTTTCATACTTTTTTCAACACTGTATATAAGAGATTCCAGTTTATTCCTGGCTTCTACCAGTTCTTTTTTCTTCTTATCTTCTTCTTCGTGTTCTTTAGCTTCTTTAACCAGATCTTCCACTTCTTCCTCGGACAGGCCGCTGGGGGATTTAATAGTTATTGACTGTTCTTTTCCGGTTCCCTTGTCTTTGGCAGATACATGCATTATTCCGTCGGCATCAATATCGAATTCTACTTCAATCTGGGGTACCCCGCGGGGAGCGGGCGGAATCCCGGTAAGTTCAAACTGGCCCAGCGATTTATTATCGGAGGCCATTTTTCTCTCACCCTGCAGTACGTGAACGGTTACTGCCGACTGGTTATCCTGAGCGGTGGAAAAAGTCTTTTTCTTCTTAGCCGGGATAGTGGTATTCCTTTCAATTAAAGGCGTCATAACGCCGCCTAAAGTCTCAATCCCCAATGTAAGTGGAGTTACATCCAAAAGCAGTACATCTTTAACTTCACCGCCTAAAACTCCCGCCTGTATTGCTGCCCCTGTGGCAACAACTTCATCCGGATTTATACCTTTGTGAGGTTTAGTCCCAAAAAGTTCCTCAACTTTTTCCTGAACCATAGGCATTCTAGTCTGCCCCCCTACTAAAACCACTTCGTTTATATCTTTAGAATCCAGTCCGGAATCAGATAAGGCGTTTCTACAGGGAGCCACAGTCTTTTCTATAAGATCTTCAACCAGGGATTCAAGTTTGGCCCGTGATAAAGTCAAATTAAGATGCTTGGGCCCGCTTTCGTCCGCGGTTACATACGGTATATTAATTTCAGTCTTATTAGTTGAAGAAAGTTCACATTTTGCTTTTTCGGCAGCCTCTTTTATCCTTTGCTTTGCCTGCTCGTCTTTCCTTAGATCTATTCCCTGATCTTTCTTGAATTCATCGGCCATCCAGTTCATAATCCTCTGATCAAAATCATCGCCGCCAAGATGGGTATCTCCATTTGTAGAAAGAACCTCTATAACGTTAGTTTCTTCTTCCGCGGAACCCTGCAAAATAGAGATATCAAACGTTCCGCCACCTAAATCAAATACAGCTATCTTTATATCCTGTTTTTTCTGCAAACCGTAAGACAGTGCCGCCGCCGTGGGCTCATTAATTATCCTTTTTACTTCCAGACCGGCAATTTTTCCCGCCTGCTTGGTAGCTTTACGCTGGGAATCATTAAAATAAGCGGGCACTGTAATAACAGCTTCCGTTATTTCCTGATCGATATGCGCCTCAGCATCCCTTTTAAGTTTCTGTAGAATTTTTGCCGATATCTCGGAGGGAGAATAATCTCTTCCTTTAATATTAATTCTCACATCGCCGTTATCCGCTTTCGAGAGTTTGTAGGGTATATGCTTTTTATCTTCACTGATTGAATCCGAGTTCAGTTTTCTGCCCATAAATCTTTTTACCGAAAAAACTGTATTTTCAGAATTAGTTATAGCCTGCCTTTTAGCAACCTGACCTACAAGCTCTTCTCCCTCTTCTGTAAATGCAACAACCGATGGGGTGGTCCTGTTACCCTCGGCATTTGTTATAACTTCCGGTTCTCCACCTTCTATTATTGCCATACATGAATTTGTTGTTCCTAAATCTATTCCTAATATAGCCATTTTAAACCTCCTGGTTATTTCTTTTTAGACACCACTACTTTTGCCGGCCTTAATACTTTATCTTTCCAAAAGTACCCCGGCTCCAACACTTCAACAATTGTATTATCTTCACTATTTTCGTCTTCTACATAACTTATCGCATGATGATAGTTATGATCAAATTTCTCGCCTTCCGCCTCCATTTTCCTTACCCCCCGTTTTTTTAGAATATTATAAAACTCTCTGCTAATTAAATCTATGCCTTCTAAATCCACATCTTCTGAATCAAGAGCTCTTTCTAAATTATCAAGTATTACTAAAAGATCCCCGGCTAATTCCTTAGCACCTCTTTCCATATCCTCGGATGAAATCCGGGCCACCCGTTTTTTATAATTCATAAATTCAGCCTTTATTCTCTGGGACTGTTCCAGATACTCGTCTACCTCTTCTTCCTTCGCTTCTAATTCTTCACGAAGATTTTCTATCTCTTCTTTAGAATCAGTTAATTTTTCCTGTAATTTGTCAAGCTCTTTTTTTCCGGCTGAATTTTTATCTTTTTTCTTTTTATTCATTACTATTATAGCTGTGTTTTATAATTCCTCCCGTTTTATTGAATTTGTTATTAATTATAATTCCTCTGGAAAGTAACTTATGATTGGTTTTCTCATAAATTTAAATTATATTAATTTCCCTTTTTATGTCAAATTTTTTCTATAAATACGGTATTTTTTATAAATTTTGGCCCCCATCATTTTTCCGATTTTTATAGTATCTTCATTATCCTCCAGAATCCAGGAAAATTCGCATTCCTCATATCCGAGTTTCATGGCCTGCACTAATGAATTATAGTACATCAGCGGTCCCACGCCTTTATTCTGGAACTCTTTTTTTACCCCCATGGCCAGAAGCCGTAAATTATTTATTTTATTTCTATAGTATAAAAATTTCAGCCAGCCAAAGGGAAATAAACTGCGGCCCGTTCTTTTAATAACTTCATTGTAGTCCGGTAAAGCCAGCAGAAAACCTACCGGCTGTTCCTTCCAGAACCCTATCTGAAGAAGTTCTTCTACCACCAGGGGCTTTAACATTTGGGCTAAATCTTCAATTTCTTCTTTTGTCCACGGTACAAAACCCCAGTTTTTTTCCCAGGCGGCATTATAAATTTCCCTGACTCTTTTTACCTCATTTTCAAAATCTTTTAAATTTATCGGCCGGGATCTAAGCTGGGGATACTTCTTTTTTATTTTTTTTGCAATTCTTTCCAGGCGTCCGCGGGGTCCGCCGGATACATCCATATTCATAGCTACAAGGTCTTTAGCTTTGCTGTAATTATTTTTTTCCAGCAAACCATTATAATAGTCCGGGTTATAGGACATCATTATCCGCGGGGGAGAGTCAAATCCCTCTATTAACATTCCGCACTTGTCATTTGAAGAAGGATTCATCGGTCCTATTACTTTATTCATTTTATTCTTCTTTAAATATTTTTCAGCTTCCCTGAAAAGTTCTTCTGCCACCTGAAAATCATCGATACACTCAAAAAAACCAAAAAATCCGGTATGTTCTTCCTGGAATTCTACAAAATTCCAATCTATAACCGCCGCAATACGCCCTACCGGAACTCCATCTTTATATGCAATAAATAATTTCTTTTGAGCGTGTTCAAAAAAAGGATTTTCTTCAGTGAGTGTATGTTTTATATCCATATCCAGATCCGGAACCCAGTTTTCATCCCCTTCATAAAATTTATCGGGTAGATGTATAAATTTTTTAAAATCTTTTTTTGAATTTACAGTTTTTATTTCCATCGGTATCTCCAAAGATCCTTCATCCAATTTTTAAATTTATTTCCCATAGTAAGCGGTCCGCTCCGGGCCACTTCAATATCCACATCTCCGTCAATTATTCCCAGCTCTTTACCGACTTCTCCGCATACGGTGAGAGCCATATCTATATGATTTTGATTAAAAGTAGCCATGACCGACACCCTTATTAAAGCCCGGTTTTCAGGCACAGCCGGAGACACTACCGGCGTAGTAAAAATTCCGTTGTCAAATAGTCCACGCCACATTTTAAAAGCGGCTTCATTGTCTCCCACTATTAACGGAATTATAGGAGTCACGCTTTCGCCGGTATTAAATCCAAGTTTTTCAAACCCTTCTCTGAGCCTGCGGGTATTTTCCCACAGGTCCTCCCTCCGTATAGATTTTTTCTTGACAATCTTTAAGGCTTCCTTCACCGAAGCAACGTTTGCCGGAGAGGGGGAGGCGGAAAAAATAAGGGAACGGGCATTGTGTTTTAAAAAATGTATAATATCCTCGTCACCGGCGACAAAACCACCTGTAGAAGCAAAAGCTTTAGAAAATGTTCCCACTATAAGATCTATCTCATCCTCCAGCCCAAAATGTTCCGCGGTCCCCCGGCCGTTTTCCCCCATCACTCCTATACCATGGGCATCGTCAACCAGGATCCGGGCATTGTACTCTTTAGCCAGGGGCACTATATTGGGTAAGTCGGCCAGATCCCCTTCCATACTAAAAACTCCGTCAACTACAATGAGTTTCCCGGTATCTTTTCCGTGTTTTTCCAAGATATCTTTTAATTCATCCATATCATTATGGCGATACCTTTCCAGCTGGCCGTAGGAAAGCCGGCACCCGTCTATTATGGAGGCATGATCGTATTTATCGGTAATTACCACATCTTTTCTGCCGACAAGAGCACTGATAACTCCCAGGTTGGTCTGCATTCCCGTGGTAAAAAGGAGAGAGGATTCCTTATTCACAAAACCAGCAAGGCGTTCTTCTAGATCGACATGCATATCCAGTGTTCCGTTTAAAAACCTGGAACCCACACACCCCACTCCGTATTTGGTAGTGGCGTTATTGGCGGCTTTCTTTAAAGTTGAATGAGAGGTAAGACCCAAATAGTTATTGGACCCCATCATTATCATCTTTTTCCCTTCTATAGAAACTACCGGATCCTGACCGGATTCTACCTGGTGGAAATAAGGATAGCATCCCAGTTCCTGAATTTCTTTAGCCGCCGTAAATTCTTTACATTTATCAAATAAATCAGTCATGTATCTTCTCCTTTTTTTCTATAGCCAGCCTTTATCTTTATACCATTTATAAGTATTTTTAAAGCCTTCTTCAAGGGGAAACTCCACATTAACCGGACTCTTTGGAACAACCCAATCCCCGGCTAAAATTTCTTTTACTTTATCCTTATTTAAAGACAGCGGAGTTCCCGTAATTTTTCCCGTCATACTGCCCAGGTGCCCAATAGCTTCAACAAATTTTCGAGGTAAAACCAGGGTAACAATCTTTCTTCCCACAGTCTTCTCAAAAGTTTTTTTCACTTCATCCCAGCTGTAATTTTTTCCGTCACTTAAAAATATTTCTTTGCCGGCCGGGGAATCTGCTATTCCCCGCGTGCAGTCTTTAACATGTATAAAATTTAATTTGCCCGCCTGCAGCGGTTTAATAAAAAAACCATACTCGGCGGTCCTAAATAAAGACAGAAAATCTCTATCCCTCGGACCGTATACAGCTGCCGGCCTTACTATAGCAAAATTTTTTAAATTTTTTACGCAATCCTCCGCTTTTTTCTTACTCTTCCCGTAATGAGAAACCGGGCCCCTGTTTTTCGGGCCCCAGGCCGACTGGGAAGAAACGTAAGTAAATTTTTTAACCCGGCTGTTATACTTTTTGGCGGCCTCAACCAGATTTTTTGTTCCTCTGTAATTAATTTTATAAAGTTTACTGTTATAGACCGCTCTTACTGCCCCGGCCAGATGATATATTTCATCGACACCTTCAACCGCTTTTTTAAGAGAATCCGGTTTAAGAAGATCAGCATATACGTATTCTACATCGAGTTTTTCCAGCCATCTCAAATTAGAGCTTTCTCTTACCATGCAGTATACCCGGCTGTCTCTTTCAACCATAAGTCCGGCCAGATGACTGCCGATAAAACCGTTAGCCCCGGTTATTAAAATTTTACCTGTATTTTTCAACTTAAAACAGAAAGCAGTGCCGCTCCCATAACGGGTAAGAGTAGATTATCGTCAATCCGCATCGGAAGCAATTCTATTACAGCACAGATAAAGACCGCCCCGGTTATAGTTAATAACGGCAAATCAAATACTCCCAGAAATTCCAATATAATTAATATCAAAGATGTAACAATAATAAAACCGGCTGTTCCTTCCAGGGTTTTATTAAAAATCTCATTTTCCCCCAGATTATCACCGATAAGTACAGCACTCATATCCCCAACGCTTAATATAATAATCCCCCCGGCAGCGGGTTCCGGAGAAAATAACAGTAAGGTTAAAACCACACCGCCTAAAAAAAATGTGCTTCCCGAGAAAGAATAAAACTCCCTGGATTTAAACATAAATCCCAGCTTTTTAAATACCCATATATTAATTTTCTCGACAGAAAGCCGCAGAATATCAAAACAAGATATAATTATAAACAATATTACCCCAACATATAAAGCAGCACGCTGAGAAAATATTGCCATAATAACGGGAAACAGTAAACCGGACAGATGATATAATTTTCTATACATTTTATTAATATTATCAAAATTTGCCTGACTTGACAACAATTTATTTATACCATAGAATAGTAACGAATTTAACGCCGAAGTGGCGGAACTGGCAGACGCGCACGGTTCAGGTCCGTGTAGGTTATCGCCTGTGTGGGTTCGAATCCCACCTTCGGCACCA
>JBNJDT010000010.1:0-52164 GCA_051745145.1 Elusimicrobiota bacterium | reverse complement strand
AGCCGGCTTAATTCTCGTCTCCTGCTTCGACTCTGTAAATCTTCTATATCAAAATCCCTTGTGCCTATCATATCTTCAGCTATCTCTTTAATAGGTGCCATCCCCCGTCGTTCTTTATAATACTCACCTATTCTATCTTCATCTATTTTTTCAAAAGCTTTCCATTTTTCTTCACTTCCTATAAGTCCGTCTCCGAGGTGTTTTTTCGGCCTTTTGAACACAATTCAAGATTTATGTTGGTTTCTTGAATTGATTAGTATTAGGTTTGAATCCTGTATCAGAGATTTTGTTTATTGTCACTAAAAATTTTAAAAACCTCACCGGTACTCCATACAGGTATCTGTATTACGATATAATACTTTGCAATACAGCATTATTTATGTTAATATTATTGTGAAAAGAGTTGGAAACGAGTAAAATAAAAAGGAGGAAAGCAATGAAGACTCAGTCTTTTAGATTTACCGAGGAAGAGATAAAAAAAATTAAAGAAGTTTCAAAAAAGACAAACCGCAGCCGGAGTTATATTGTTCGTACTGCTATTGACAATTACTTAAATGAAGTAGAGGAAAACGAAATAGCTTTGAATCGAATTCAAGATCCCACAGATGAAGTTATCACTTCTGAAGAAATGGATGAATTAATTTGAGTAAAAATAAGATACTCTATAAAAAATCAGTTAGTAAAGACTTTGAGAAAATAGACCATCAGTATCGAAGAAAAGTTAAAAAGAAAATAGAAAAGAAGCTAACTCATAACATTTATGACGGCGAAAAATTAAAAGGTAAATTTTCTGGATTATGGAAACTTCGCCTGGGAAATTACAGAGCCACATATATAATTAAAAACTCCGATACCGCAGTAATTGTTAAAGTTGGAACTCGGGAGGGTTACTATAAAAAATAACCAGGATAATTGGAATTGCTTCAAGCCTAAGGTAAAACTACTCTGAAATCGCCGTTATGACTTTTTTTTATCTTAATTTACCTATATTTCCCTCAAAAATATAAAAAAAATAATAAATTTTGCTAGCAGTGAAAAAGTAGGAATAAAACATTCGATTACACAATATCGTATCTTATACCTTTTGGAGGCCTATTTTAGTCAAAAATAAGAGAAATAAAAAATTAGTTACTTTTGCTTTATGAAAAATTCTTTTTAAAAATACTTTTATTGAAAATATCGGTTTTTTGGCTTAATCAGTAGAGTAATTCTAAAAGGATTTAAAATTTTCCGGTAAGACTAACTCTCTGCGTGGTGCCCAAAATATAATAAGGAACCACTGCGTAATTTAAAGAATAATTAGAAATATTTATGCCCATACCCCCTCCCAAACCTTTTGACGGCGGCGATAATATATTAGTTTGATCTGAAACTGCGGATTTTAGGATATTCAGAAAATATCCGCCCCGAATGCTTAAAAATTGTAAAGGTTGCCATTCACTGCCCAATGATAGCTTAAAATCTTCTTCTAAGGGTTCGTAATCCGCATCTAATGCTAAAGTAAAGGCTCCATAGTTATAACCCAGGCCTGTTGTTAATGTTAACGGCAGATGATAGGATGAATTTATAAACTTCATCTTCGGTCCTAAATTCTACACAGATAATTAGTAGTTTTCTGCGGTTGTTATTAAACCGGCATCTTCTCCGGGCCATCCCTACAAAACTTAATCAATATAAAATTACTCCCGGCTTATATGATTTAAAAGGTTCTCCGCTACCCCGGCCATAAGTTCCACACCGGGATAATAGAAAGATTGTTCGGTAGCCACCGTATCCTGTACGCCAGAAGCGTTGGCTCCCACAAACACTAGTTTATCTTCCATAATATTTTTCAATTTTTCTTTATCTTTATTGTAAAGATTTATAATGCTACGCGCCGGGTATATATTAAACCCCTCCCCTCTTTCAGGGAGGTCGAAAAGAAATTCACCCGCATAATTTACGGGTATGCTATGCTCACCTAAACTTATAGAAAAATCGCTACCCCTTTGAAAACTCTTAACTGACTCCGGCGAAATACCCATATAATGACAGACCGCAACCAGCGGCAGCGAAGGGACTACATCTCCCCGGTAATCGATAACCAGAGGATACTCCCTGAAAAGTTCATCTTCACGGGGGAAAATAGCGATCGAACCCATTCCTTCAGCTGGCGCCCGGAATACTTCAAGAGGTAAGAGCGCTTCCCGGGTTTGAACCGGTTCTAAAGCCTGAAAAAAAGCGGAATCGAGTCTATATTTATCCTCATAAATTACCGGCCGGCGGCCGGGCATAATTTTTTTTCTGAAAGACGCGGCTAAAAAAACATTCCCGGCACTTTTTATGGCATCTTTTAAAATAAGATCTTCAGATTCATAACTTTCCTCAGAAAGAAGAATATCCAGAACAATTGTCCGGGGCTCTCCCGTTTGTAAGAAATTCAGGAAAGACGCTATATAAGATCGTCTCCAGGGCCATCTACCAATGGCTTCTATATCATAATCATCTACTATCACCAGAACTATATCCTCTGATTTATCCCGAACTGGATGAGTTTGAGTTTCAACATCGGGAGAGGAGCACCCCGCCAATAAGAACATCGTCCCCAAAATTAGCCAATTTATTTTTTTCATATATACCTCCATCTTTTCTGAACGAACGTTGGTATTTTTTTTATTGTACCACATTACAGGCAATATTTTCAATACAGTCTGGAGCAGAAGATGGGAGAGGAAGGACTAAATCTAAAAACGAGGATACTGTTCCTGGTAAGTTAAAATCTGTAATCTAAGGAAACTGTATGGGGTGAGTCAATATTTTTGGCTAACTTTAGGGCGTAATCAACGGTTATATTTTTAAAATTAAAGCCTACTCCCGTTGTCAGTAAAATGTCCTGATCACCGGGAGACGTTATATTGTATTTATACCCCCCTCTCAAAACAAATTGTTTATCGTATACATACTCTAATCCGGTGAGAAAAACATACTCTTTTTCATTTACATAATAAAGTCCATCAAAATTCCCCTTAAAAAGATGCACCTTATCATACATTTCGGTGTATAACAGGCCCACCGCTATATTCAGAGGGAGTTTCTCTTTATGATTTAAATACCGGATATCTGTTCCCAGATTTCTCACTGCTATTCCAAAATTATAGTTTTCTTCTTTATATTGACTTCCTATATCCACTGCCACCGCGGAACCGGTTTTACCGAAAACCTGAGAATTTATCCATTTTAAATTTATTCCCGTAGCAATATTAAAATTAGATGTCGCCGCCGCCAGGTGTATTACGGTATCTCTTTGTCCAACTCCCGTTATTTTATCCCCCTGTAGATCATACAATGAAATATCCCCGGTTGAATAATACTGCACTCCCATACCCACAGCATCGTATTTCAGGGGAATACCTGTAACAAATGCAATGTAATTATCCGCATCTATTCCCCTGCGGTACATAAAAGAACTCTGGGATCGGGATAACCAGTTTAATGAAGCCGGATTTTTGTTAATTAACGCCGCCTCACCCAAATCAGACACTACGGCATTGCTTTTTCCGGTTCCCGCCGCCGAGAACGGTTCTAAAAGCGTAAGTACAGCCGAGCTGCCGGGACCGGCCACATCCGAAGCATATAAAAACCTTCCGGAAATTGAAAATATTATTGCCAGTATACAACAGATTTTTGAAACTCTTGTTTTCATAATTACCTTACTACCGCTATTTTCCTGGTTGTGTCTATATTTGGAGCTGTAATGTGTAAAATATAAATACCGGAAGAAACTACTTCGCCGTAACTGTTTTTGCAGTCCCATTCAATATAGTTATTCCCGCTATTAATATTTTTTGTATTTTCCCAAACTAACCGGCCCAGGCGGTCAAATATCTTGGCCGTTGCCCGACCTGATTCAGAACTATTAAAAATTATTTCGGCATATTCCTCTTTGGATGGATCCACATAACCCTGCCTGCCGCCGACAATCGCTACTTCTTCTTTTTCTTCAGTTAACCGGGATACCTTTATATTTACTTTAAACTCCCGGGTAGTATCAGTGGAGTCAAATATCGTTAATGTCGTCTCATAATTTTTTGATTGGAGACCGGTTAAATCCACTGAGGCATCTAATTCAATCTCATCTTCATAAGACAACGCTCCGTATGTGGAAGAAAGTACAAGCCAGTCCGCATCAGAATCCGTCTTCCAGTTTAATATGGAGTATTTATCGCCGTCGTTTTTAATGCTTATAGACTTTTCAGGCATATCATTTTGCTCTACTGCAAAAAATCTGATAATATTCTTATCCACTACAATCTCCGGCTCGGCAATGATTTTTTGTAAATTAACAGATACGGTTCTGGTACTGACAGCGGATTCTTCTGAAAATACAGTTATGTCCGCATTGTATGTCCCCGTTGACAGTTCATCAATGTCAAAAGAAATATTTAAATCAAGCTCTTCTTTATAAGTTAAAGTCCCGGACGCAGGAGAGAGGCTAAACCAGTTCACTTCTTTTGAGGCAGTCCAGGTAAAAGTTGATTTTTCGCCGCCGGTGTACGATAAGGTAATTACCCGGTCTTCCGGAGGAGGTTGATCCACAACATTTAGGATATCAAAAGAAGAAGGAGATACTGAAATATAAGATGTCAGGGCCTTATAGCAGTTAATGCGACCGTACCCGGTATATATGTCCCATCCGGCCCCATTTAAATCATCTGCAGACTGAATTAACCTGTCTTTTATTTCTGCGGGTTCCAGCTGGCCGTAGGAAGATATCATAAGTGAGGCCATACCAGCCACAAAAGGCGCCGCCATACTTGTCCCGGACCATTCCCCGTAACTGTCACCGGGAACAGTGGAGTTAATATATGCTCCGGGGGCCATCAAATCCAGCGTATCCCCATAATTAGAACCCCAGTAAGGCGAAGAGACCCGGTCATCATATTTATTAGTTGCCCCTACTGCTATAACTTCCTCGTAGCGAGCAGGATAAAATATATTATTTTCATCATCGTTACCGCTGGAAGCAACTAATACACACCCGGACTGGTAAGCATCCTGCACGGCTGTATCCAATGCGCTGTTATCCGTATCCATACCCAGGCTCATATTTATAACATCGGCATTATTATCAGCAGCGTAGCCGATAGCTTCTATAAGATCCGATGTATCACCGGTTACATTATTTATCTCAGAGTTATAAGCCAAAGTTCTGAGAGCCATTATTTTATTTCCCCATGAAGCACCTATAATTTCTACATTGCCTGCTGCTGCGGCTATCCCGGCTACGTGTGTGCCATGACCTTCGTTATCATTAAGATCGGGGTTGGGATCACTATCTCCGTCTACAAAATCCCAGCCGTTTATATCATCGGCATACCCGTTAAGATCTGAATCAGAGCCATCTTCAGTTTCATCGGAATTTTCCCAGATATTACCTACAAGATCCTGATGGTCCAGATCAACGCCGCTGTCTATAACGGCTATTACGGCCCCGGTACCGGTTTCTATATCCCATCCGTAATGAGCCTCTATTTTGGTAAGCCCCCATTGATTATCCTCTAATTCCTGTTCTGTACTGTATATGGAAGGCAATTTTATATTTTTAAGAGCCGTTAAAATCATATTGGGTTCGGCAAATTCTATATCCGGGTTATTGTTAAAGGCATTCATTACATCCTCTAAAGTATTTTCGGGCACTTTCAGTTTAACAGCATCGATCCTTTTAAATTCTCCGGTCTTTTCAGCCCCCTTATTTTTTATATACTGCTTCCTTTTTTCCCCGGATATATTATCCCTGAACTTTACCAGAAGTTCCCCCTCTACGGCTCTTACTTTGCGCCCCCCCACAGAATAGCTGACAATTTTTCTGCCGTAAACTGGAGATATAAAAAAGAGGTATATCAAAAAAAATAATATACAGCTTTTTATTCTTCTCAAATTTAAATTCTTTTTATTAAATACTGTTCTGTCCATTTTTTTAATTTTCGCAAATAATATTTTTTTAGTCTGTTTAATATAGACTATTTCAAGTAACATAAAACTTATAATTAACTTGATTTATAGGATATCATATTACAGTAAAAAAGTGAAATTTAAGTCCTTCAGGTTGATTTTTTTTAAGCTCTATGCTATTTTTATATATTATGAAATTAAATTCACAAAATTTTTTTAATACTGATAATTCCGTTTACAAAAATATTTTTAAAAATACAGAATACGTCTGGGAGGGCTTGAGTAACATTGAGTCCTACCTGGAAAAATATTTACATCCTAATATAGAAAAAGTTAAAAGAAACGGAGAGGTAATTACAAAATCCATAAAACTTAAAAACGGGGCTCGTATTCAAGCCGGTTCTTATATCCAGGGGGATAATATCCAGCTGGGTCCCTACGTTACGGTAGAACCCGGGGCCTATATTAAAGGACCTGCTATCATAGGAGAAAAAACTCAGATACGGCAGGGGGCTTATGTCAGAGGTAACGTAATAACCGGAAAATCCTGCGTAATAGGACACGCTACCGAAATAAAAAATTCCGTAATGCTCCAGGAAAGCAAAGCCGGGCACTTTGCCTATATCGGCGACAGTATACTGGGGGCTGTAAACCTGGGAGCGGGGACAAAACTGGCTAATTTAAAGATAACCGGTTCCAACATAAAAGTTAATGTAGATGGTAAAAGTTACGATACCGGACTCAGAAAGTTTGGAGCTATCCTTGGAGATAATGTTCAAACTGGCTGTAATTCCGTAACTTCCCCGGGTACAATATTATCAAAAAATGTCATGCTTTATCCCAATACAACGGCCCGGGGCTATTTTGAAAAAGGAACAATTGTAAAGTTAAAACAGAATTTAAAAGAGAGGGAATTAAAAAATGGGTAAACTTTTCGGGACGGACGGCATCCGCGGTGTAGCTAATAAACCGCCGATGACTTCAAAAATGGCTTTAAAAATCGGGCAGGCCCTGGCTTATACTTTAAAAAAAGATAACCATCAGCCCCGAATAATCGTGGGAAAAGACACCCGGCTTTCAGGATACATGCTGGAAAGCGCTCTGGCCACCGGGATATGTTCTATGGGGGGCGACGTTGTCCTTGTAGGCCCCATGCCCACCCCGGGAATAGCTTTTATCACCTCAAACATGGACGCCGATGCCGGAGTAGTAATATCAGCCTCTCACAATCCCTACACGGACAACGGCCTAAAAATTTTTTCCAATTCCGGCTTTAAACTAAATTCCAAACAGGAAGAGAAGATAGAAGATCTTATTTTTTCAGGGAAACTTGAAGAATTATTACCTCCTTCCACCGATATCGGACGGGCCCAAAGAGAGGATGACGCCCTGGGACGGTATATTGTCTTTTTGCGCCATACCTTGCCTAAAAAATTAAATTTGGAAGGTATGAAAGTTGTCCTGGATTGTGCCAACGGAGCCACCTATAAAGTTGCTCCTACTCTTTTTAAAGAAATGCGGGCGGATGTTTCAGCTATAAACGCCAATCCCAACGGAATAAATATAAATAAAAATTCCGGTTCACTGCATCCTGAAATTTTATCTAAAAAAGTTATTGAAGAGGAAGCGGATATAGGATTTGCTTTCGACGGCGACGGCGACAGGCTCATCGCTGTAGACGAAAAAGGCAATATTATTACCGGGGACAAACTTCTGGCTATAAATGCCAGTTATCTCAAAAGTCAAAATAAATTAAAAAATAACAAGGTAGTGGCCACCATAATGAGTAATATAGGTCTGCAGAAGACCCTGGACAAGTTAAATATTGACAGGATTCAGGCGCCCGTAGGGGATAGATTTGTTTTAGAAAAAATGGTTGATAATAATGCTGTCCTGGGAGGAGAAGATTCCGGACATTTAATTTTCCTGGATCACCACACTACCGGAGACGGTATAATAACCGCCCTGCAGACCATATCGGTAATGAAAAATACTCAAAAACCTCTTTCCCGTCTGGCTTCTGTTATGAAAACTTATCCTCAAGTTCTCAAAAATTTAAAAGTCAAAGAAAAACCGAAGATAGAAAAAATTCCCCGGATACAAGATACTATAGATAAAATAGAAAAAGATCTGGGTAATCAGGGTAGAGTGGTGGTAAGGTACTCCGGTACGCAGCCTCTTTTAAGAGTAATGGCCGAGGGCCCTACCCGGGAAAAAACAGTAAAAGCGGTAGATGAGATTATAGAAGTAGCGGGAGAACACCTAACTTAATATGTGCGGAATTGTAGGATATACAGGCAATGAAGACGCCTCCCCCATTTTATTAGAGGGACTGAGCAGGTTAGAGTACCGGGGATATGATTCGGCCGGTATTGCGGTTCTTCAAAAAGACGGCGGAGAATATAAAATACAGAGAAAACGGTGTGAGGGAAAAATAGCGAATCTTAAAAGGATTTTAAAAGATGATCCTGTCGCCGGCACAACCGCTTTAGGACACACCCGGTGGGCAACTCACGGACAGCCGTCCGATGAAAATGCACATCCCCATATTGATTGTAAAAACAATACTGTCGTGGTACACAATGGAATCATAGAAAATTATCTTTCCCTTAAAGACAATCTCCGGGAAAAAGGCCATCTATTTCAATCGGAAACCGACACCGAAGTCATCCCCCATCTTATTGAAGAATATTTAAAAAAAGAAGAGACGTTTTTAGATGCCGTTTTAAAAACTTTAAATGATCTGGAAGGCTCTTACGCGGTGGGAATTATAAATTCCGACAACCCAAATCGCATTATTGCCGCAAGAAAAGATTCCCCGCTGATTATCGGTCTGGACAAAAACAGTAAATTTATAGCTTCCGACGTCCCCGCGATTCTCCCCTATACCCGGAAAGTAATTTATTTAGAGGACGGGGATATAGCAGTTTTAGATCCCGATTCTGTAAAAGTATTTGATACAGCCAAAAACATAGTGAATAAAAAAATTAAAACCGTCGACTGGAATCCGGTTATGGCCGAAAAACAGGGATTCCGTCATTTTATGCTCAAAGAAATACATGAACAGAAACAGGCTGTCCAGGAAACCCTGAGGGGAAGACTGGTCCGGGGCAAAGCTAACGTAACGTTTGAACACTTTAAATTTGAAAAAAAGTATCTTAAAAATCTGGACCGTATATTTATGGTTGCCTGCGGAACGGCCTACCACGCCTGCCTTGTGGGCAAGTTTTTACTGGAAGACCATTTAAAAATTCCCTGCGAGGTGGATATAGCCTCTGAATTCAGATACCGCAACCCCCCCATTGACGAAAACACGCTGGTTATTGCCATTACCCAGTCCGGTGAGACGGCCGATACTATTGCCGCCATACGAGAGGCCAAAAAACAGGGAGCCAAAACTGCAGCTATATGTAACGTACTGGGCTCTTCCATAACCAGAGAAGTTGATGGCTTAATATATACCCATGCCGGACCGGAAATCGGAGTTGCTTCGACAAAGGCATTTACTTCCCAGCTTTCCGCCCTGTATCTTCTTACTCTCTATCTGGGCAGGTTGCAGGGGACTATAGATTTAGAAAGCGCGGAGAGATATTCCGAGATACTCGCTAAACTTCCCCTTAAAATAAAAAATATCATAGATTCACAGGAAGAAAAAATTAAAGATTTATCCCATAAATATTTTAAAAAGGAAGATTTTCTTTACCTGGGCCGGAATATAAATTATCCTATTGCCCTTGAAGGGGCCTTAAAACTTAAAGAAATTTCCTATATTCACGCCGAAGGTTACCCCGCCGGGGAAATGAAACACGGTCCCATTGCCTTAATTGACAGTGATATGCCGGTGGTAGTTATTGCCACCGAGAGTAACGTACGGGAAAAGATTCTCTCTAACATAGAAGAGGTCAAAGCAAGGGACGGGGCGGTTATAGCCTTGGCCACCGTGGGAGACAAACAGGTAAAACAACTGGCTGATGAAGTTATTTATCTACCCCGGACTGACGAGAAATTTACCGCCCTTTTAAATACCATACCCATGCAGCTTATTGCCTACTATATAGCCCGCCAGCGGGGCTGTGACATAGATCAACCCAGAAACCTGGCTAAAAGCGTCACCGTAGAATAACCTTTTCGGCAAGCTGTATATTTGACTTTAATAATTGGGCTCTGGTAAAATATATTTAGAACATTTTTACTCGGCACATAAATTAAAAATATTGGGGAAATTATATGAAAAATAAAATTTTAAAACAGCTTATAATTTTTTTCCTGTTTGTTTTTTTACTGAATTTTTCCGGCTGCAAGCGGGCCACCGATGATTTATATGTATTTGTCATTACCGTTGAAGGAATGCGGGCCGACAGATTCCGGGCCGTAGAAACTCCAACAATGGACCGGCTGGCAAACGACGGCGCTATATCTTACAGCAGCCGGGTCAGCGTACCCTCCCAGGCAAGAGTAAATTTTGTGACCATCCCCACCGGGGCCCATGCCCACAGGCACGGCATTGTAGGAGCTTCTTACTATGATGAAGATATGAAACTTATTGAGACCGACCGGCCTAATCCGATAATTGCCCAGGAGAACGTTTTAGTTCCCACAATATTCGAAGTTCTCGAAGAACATGATATCAAAACCGGTTATATAACCACCAAAGGGTTTGAACTCGTCGGGGGCCGGGGAGCTTCTGTAACATACGGCGGAAAAAACGATATTCCCGATTATATCTGGAAGTACAAAAACAAACTAAAAATTAATGGTTCACAGCAAGAGGCCGTAGACAGAAAATTACTGCTTAACGAATTAATCCTTGAAAGAATGAAAAAAGCTGTTGAAGAAGACGGCGTTAAATTTTTAATATCAAATTTTGGCGCTCTTGATTACATAGCTCACCGTCACGGCGTAAAATCCGAATATTACGATATGGCCATTCACCGGGTTGATAAACAAATAGGTGATTTTATTCAATTCCTCAAAAGAAAAAAAATTTATGCAAAAAGTGTACTGATAATAACATCCAGCCACGGATTTACTCATATAAAAAATCCTGAAAACGTACTTATGGGCACTGAATCCACCCCGGATATACCTCAATTAGCCGAACAGAAAATTCCTCATAAAGCTCTAAGCAGGGGCGGGCGGGCTTTTTCGCTTTATCTGGATGATTCTAATCAGGCCCAAAAGGCATTTGATATTTTAAAAAATATTGAATGGATCAAAAGTATATATTCAGAACACGAACTTGACGGTCTGGACGGCACCCTTTCCCGGCTCGACTATTATTTTCCCGGGCGGACCGGAGATTTTTTTATTGATATTAAGCCCAATTACACCCTTAATTTCCCTTTTAAAGGTCAACACGGTTCCACCTCGGCCCGGGATATGACAGTACCCCTTATCTTTTCCGGGGTGAAAATTGGAGAGGATATTATTATACGATCTTCGGAAAATGTGGATATAGCCCCCACTGTTTTAGCTCTCTACGGACTTAATTATAAAGATCATCTAAAGAGCGACGGTGGGGTAATAGAAGAAATATTTGAATAATATCTAAGATAAAGTATAATAACAAAGTATAAAAATATGGAAGTTTCAATATACTAAATATTATTCCTTATTAATTAAAATCTATTTATGAAAAAAATTATTAACTATTACTTAAACAGACCATGAAAAAATTTTCGTTTTCATATAAATACAAACTTTTACTGGGATTTGCTCTTGCCATAATAGTTCCGCTTTTCGTTTTCACTCTTATAAATATAAGGAGCACAATGAAAAGATCCTACCATGATTTTGAGCGATTTACTATGGGACAGATGGACCATATAGAGAGTAAGGTCACATCTCATCTTAAAGAAGTGGAAAATGACGTAGCTTATCTTGCTTCCCGCCCGGCAGTAAAGCAGGCCGATACTACCATTACATCCTACACGGACAGGGAATCTGATAAAGGTTCATTTATTATGAGACCTTCCCATGCTGAGGGTAAAGAATTACAGTTATATTCTATATACAAACGTTTTGCCGATACCCATCCGGATTCCAGATATGTATATATGGGATTAGAAGAAGACGGCAGTTATGTCCAATGGCCGGAAGGACCCACTAACGAAAAATACGATCCCCGAATAAGACCCTGGTACAAAAAAGCCATGGCCAATCCCGGGAAGACGGTTCGCACCGAGCCATATGCATTTGAAGTAGACGATATAGTCATAGTGAGTACGGTTAAAACTATACAGGATAAGGATGGAGAGATTATAGGGGTTCAGGGTATCTGCAGGTCTCTTGATTTTCTCTCCTCAATGATACAAGAAGCCGAACCCGGAGAAACCGGGTTTGTAATAATCGCCGAAGAAGACGGAACTGTGGTAGCTCACTCTAAAAATCCGGACTACAACTTCAGGCCTATTAAGGAATTTAATTCCTCCCTGGCAAATTCTATTGATTCGGGAAAAGAAATTTTTGATATAACTATTGACGAAACTCCCTACTCGGCTTTTTTAAAAAAATCGGATTTTACCGGCTGGTATTTTATAGGGTTGGTTGAACAGTCGGAATTAAGCGCAAGTGCCCGCCAGACTGCAAACCACACTTTATGGATTTTCGCGATTATATCTATATTTTTCGCGGGCCTTTCCATACTAATTTCAAACACCCTGACCAAACCCATTTTTGCAGTGGTAAAACAGATGGCCGAAATCGGCGAAGGTAACTTTGATAAAAAGATCCCTGACAAGTACTGCGACAGGTCAGATGAGATAGGTATTCTGGCCCGCTCCGGCGAGTCAATGCGTTATAAGCTAAAAGAAATGGTGAAAAATTTAAAAGAAGTAAGAGAAGAATTGATGGAAAAAGAACGGCTTGCCGCCGTCGGCGAAATGGCCAACGTTATAGGACATGACATAAGAAATCCTCTGTCAGCTATTAAAAATTCCGCCTATTATATGAAGTCTGTTATAGAGGGCAAAGAAAGATTCGTAAATATTGTAGAAATAATCGAGCGCGAAATCGATCACATTTCTAAAATAATAGAAGATCTGCTTGGCTACTCCCGCCAGCGCCCACCGGCACTTTCGGCTGTAGATGTAAATGAACTTATTTTAGAAGTTATTTCCATTATAGAGCCCCCGGAAAATGTAAAAATAGAAACTGATCTTAAAGAAGGATTGGGGACCCATAATTTAGACCGCGGGGAAGTACGCCAGGTTTTAGTCAATTTAATTAATAATGCTGTCCAGGCCTGCCGGGAAAATAAAAAAGGACTGGTAAAAGTAATTTCCGAGCGCTTACCCGGCGACAAACTTCAAATACGGATAAAAGATAACGGCTGCGGTATCCCGGAAGAAAAATTAGATAAGATCTTCGATGCTTTTTTCAGTACTAAAGAAGGGGGAACCGGTCTGGGCATGTCTTCAGCTAAAAATATAACAGAACGTCACAACGGAAAAATAGAAATAGATTCTCAGGTAGGCGAGGGCACGGAAATTATTTTAACCATTCCCAACAAAGAAATTAAAAAAGACCGATCTTGAGACAAAAGTTAATTCTGAATTTTTAAAACCAAAAAAATTGCCGAGCTCTAAAAAAAGACAACCTTAATCCCCTCTTATGTAAACTTGATTTTTAATTTTGTAATTGGTAGATTTAATAATTGTAAAAATAATAGAATTATAATTGGTAAACTTCTATGAATAGTAAAAAATATTTTAATAATTTTTTGGAGATTATGCTATGTATTCAGTAGGAATCTGCATGGGAACTTCCACCGTAAAGGTAGTTAAACTTAAAAATAAAGACGGAAGGCCTGCTGTAGAAGAAGCTATTGTCCGTTCCCATGAAGGTCAGGTTAAAGAAACTTTAAAAAATATTCTTAATAAAAAGACGTTCGACGACTGTCACCGCTATGGGGTCACGGGACGTAAATTTAAAGATCTTGTTGATCTCCCCACAATTTCAGAGCCCAAAGCTACAGAACTTGCCTATAAATTTGTCTCCGGGGACAACAGTAATATAGAAGCCATAATTTCCGGCGGGGGCGAAACTTTCATGGTTTATGAATTAAATAAACTGGGGAATATTTCCAATGTATACACCGGTAATAAATGTGCTTCCGGAACCGGAGAATTTTATTTTCAGCAATTAAAGCGTATGGGAGTAACTCCCGAAGAGACAAAGAAAATTGCCAGACTTGACGACCCGTATGAAGTTTCCGGACGGTGTTCGGTTTTCTGTAAGAGCGACTGCACCCACGCCCTTAACAAGGGCGAAGACAAGGGTAGAATTGTAGCCGGTTTGAGTAAAATGATGGTTAACCGGATAGGTGAACAGTTAAGTAAATGCGGTGCCAGCCGGGTATTTTTAGTTGGGGGGACTGCGAAAAATAAGATTATGTTAAAAGATCTTCGCAAGAGAGTGAGAGAACTTCAGGTCCCCGAAGAAGCTGTATATTTTGAGGCTCTCGGAGCCGCGCTTTGGGGATTAAAAAACGGCAGGGATTATCGAAGCTCAAATCTCTTTGTTCAAAACAGCAGTTCATTTAACTTTATGGAACCCCTGGTAAATTATAAAGATAAAGTCAAATTCCATTCTATTGAACGCTCCTCAATTGCTAAAAATGATGAATGTATTCTTGGAGTTGATGTGGGGTCCACTACCACTAAGGCCGTACTTATTAAAGAGAAGGACGACTCCCTTGTAGCCTCTATTTATTTAAGAACCGAGGGCGATCCGGTAGGGGCCGCTCGCAAATGCTATTCTCAATTAGAAGATCAGGTGAAA
Source organism: Elusimicrobiota bacterium (assembly GCA_051745145.1). Lineage (GTDB taxonomy): Bacteria > CG03 > SLGR01 > SLGR01 > JAGXOG01 > CAYZAK01. The sequence goes on along the minus strand of JBNJDT010000010.1, from coordinate 37,452 downwards.
AATAAAAATATACAAATAACGGGTCTTGGAGTTACAGGTTCGGGCCGCCATATAGTAGGCCTGCATGCCCTGACGGATTCGGTAATTAATGAAATAATAGCTCACGCTAAAGCATCCGTGCATTTCGATGAAGAAGTAAATACAATTTTTGAAATTGGCGGGCAGGATGCCAAATATACCTATTTGGTCAACGGTGTCCCCACCGATTATGCTATGAACGAGGCCTGCGCGGCAGGTACGGGGTCGTTTTTAGAAGAATCCGCCTATGAAGTATTGAATGTGGAAATGGAAGATATCGCAGGCCATGCCCTGAATGGCAAAAACCCGCCTAACTTTAGCGATCAGTGCTCGGCTTTTATAAGCAGCGATATTAAAACTGCTATTCAGGAAGGCATAAGCGTTGATGATATATGCGCCGGATTGGTATACTCGATCTGCCGCAATTATACCAACCGGGTCAAAGAAAACAGACCCGTCGGTGACAAAGTATTTATGCAGGGAGGAGTATGTTACAATAAAGCCGTTCCCATGGCCATGGCCGCCCTAACAGGTAAAGACATTATTGTGCCGCCCGAGCCCGGCCTCATGGGAGCTTTCGGAGTTGCCCTGGCCGTAAAAGAGAACATTAAACTGGGGTTAACTGAAAAATCAACTTTTGAACTCCACCGGCTTGCCGACCGAGAAGTTACCTACCACGAACCTTTTATTTGCCGGGGGGGAATAGAAAAATGCGACAGGAAATGCGAAATTAATGTTCTTGAAATTGATGGTAAAAAATATCCCTTTGGCGGTATCTGCGACAAATACTACAACCGGGGTAATGAGCAGGAAATTGACGTTAGAAATCTGGATATGGTCCGAAAACGTGAAAAATTAGTTTTTGAAGATTATTTTTACCAGCCCCAAAAACCGGGGCCGGATTCTAAAAAAATAGGTATTAACAGGTCTCTGTCAGTCAATACTTTACTTCCCCTTTTTTCACGGTTTTTCGGTGAACTGGGTCATCAGATCGTACTTCCGGACAAGTCCGCAGAAGAAGGCAAGCAAAGACAGGCCTCTTCTTTTTGTCACCCGGTAGAAATAAGTCACGGATATATGTACGATTTATTAAACAATCATTCCACCGATTATATTTTTCTTCCACAAATAAAGGGCTTGCCCGTTAAAGGATATGAAAACAGAGCCGTGCTCTGCCCCCTGTCCCAGGGGGAACCGTATTACCTGCAGGCGATCTGGCCAAAGTTAAAAAACGACAACGTATTTACCCCCGTACTCAACTTTCAGGACGGATATTCCGCTGCGAAAGAAGAATTTGTACAAATAGGCAAAGAGCTCGGTCACAAAAGATCAACGGTCATTCAGGCTTACAATAAAGCTGTAAAACATCAACAGAATTTCCGGCAAATCTGCCGGGATACGGGCCGTGAAATTTTAGATGATCTTGAAAAGGATCCCCGGAGAAAAGCTATTGTTATTTTCGGGCGGTCGTATAACGCCCTAACCTCTGTAGCAAATATGGGGATCCCTCATAAATTCGCTTCCCGCGGTGAATTAGTTATCCCCTTCGATATGTTACCCATTGAAGAAAAAGAGCCCGACGACGGGATGTACTGGGCCCTGGGGCAACAGATAATAAGAGGAGCTAAGTACGTAAGCGAACACCCCCAGCTATATGCCACTTATATAACAAATTTCAGCTGCGGCCCCGACTCTTTTCTGCTGGGTTACTTTAGACGGATTAACGGACGGAAACCCACTTTAACTCTGGAACTGGACAGTCACACTGCTGATGCAGGCATCGATACCCGGATTGAAGCTTTTTTAGATGTGGTAGCCAGTTACAGAAAATTGAACAAAGATTCTTTTAAAGAAAAAGATGATTCAAATTATCAGCCGGCTCGTATAAACCTTGACGGAGAAGAGATCGCAGTTGTAGATTCCTCGGGAAAAAAACATCTATTAACCGATGACAGCGTAAAAGTGCTTGTCCCTTCAATGGGTAAAAAAATTACCCGGGCTTCTGTGGCCGCGCTTAACTACTACGGCATCTCAGCTAAAGCCTGTAAACCCCCTGCCCAGCCGGAGCTTAAAGCCGGTCAATCAACCTGCACCGGCAAAGAGTGTCTTCCTCTTCAGCTAACCATGGGAAGTCTTATAAACTACTATGAAAACAAGAAAAAAGACGGCCAGATTTTAGTATATTTTATGCCCCGGTCCTCCGGGCCGTGCCGGTTCGGCCAATATAACATATTTATGAATAATTTTATACGGGATAACAATCTCGAAGATGTGGCCGTGCTTACTCTTTCCGACGACAATAATTACGGTGATATGGGCCACAGATTCACCCTAAGAGCCTGGCAGTCATTAATAACAGGCGACGTATTAAGTGATATATATAACACTATAAGGGTTCTGGCTGTAGACAAAGAAAAAGCTAAAGCAACTTACGAAAAAAGTTCTGACCGCATTTTTAAAGCCCTTTCTCAATCTTCATGGTTTAAAATTAAAAAAATTCTTCGCAAAGAGGCAAAGCGTCTCTCTAAAATAGAACTTTCCCGGCCGGTGGCAGAAGTCCCAAAGGTTTCTCTTGTAGGAGAAATCTATGTCAGGCAGGATGAATTTTCACGTAATTACATGGTAAAAAAACTGGCTGACCGGGGAATTATGACCCGGGTTACTCCCATGCACGAATGGCTCTACTATGTTGACTATCTGGCCTTACACGGAGAAGAATTTTCTGATTATTCCCTAACTGAAAAGTTAAAACATAAATTGATTTCTAAAGTCAAAAAACATTTTGAAAAAACTATTAAAAATATTCTCGGTAAAAGCGGTCTGTATAACGGTCATCTTATCGATATCCAAAAAGTCATTGATGCCACTGACGGCTTATTCTCGCCCGAGCTTACCGGGGAGGCCATCTTAACTATTGGAACGGCTCTGACGGATATTGTAGATTCTGTAGACGGAGCTATAGCTATAGGTCCGTTTGGATGCATGCCCAACCGGCTTTCCGAAGCTATTCTTTCTGAATCCATAAAAACACAGAAAAAAAATATAGAATCTGAAAACCATCCGGTCCACAACTTAATTGATGATCTTTCTATGTTGCCTTTCCTGGCCATAGAGACAGACGGAAATGTCCTTTCCCAGGAAGTTGAAGCCCGGCTGGAGGCGTTTTGCCTCCAGGTTAAAAGGATTTGCAACTACCAGAACACCGATGATAATCAAAACCTCAACGCCGGCAAAAAACTTGAAGAACTTATCCAGATAAACAGTTAACCGTCTTACCTAAATTTATTGACAATAACTATTTTAATAGATAAAATAAAAATACTTTAATTACAGAGAAGTAAATTTTATTATATTGTATCAGCAAAAATAAATTATTTAGGAGAAACATATGCGAAAATTATCTAATTTTAAATTCATAGCTTTAGTATCAATAGTTTTCTTACTGGCAAGCGGTTGCAACAAGACCACTGAAACGGAAAAACCGAAGAAAACTGAACAATCAGCCAGTCAATTAAAAGTGGGGTTTGATGTAGACGATACTCTGCTTTTCTCCACCCCTGCTTTTCAAAAAGGTTTCCAGAGCGATACCCAACCTTTTTCGGATGAATTCTGGAAGGTGGTAAATACCTCGGACAGGGGCAATAGTAAAGTAAAAGAAAAAGCCAGGGAAATTATGGAAAAATACCGTTCTGAGGGAGCGGAAATTTTTGCCGTTACCGCCCGGAACCCCAGCGGGGGCCAGTCTTTAAAAGATTTTTTAAAGGATAAACTGGGAATACCCCGGGAAAACACTTTTTTCGAACCGGATTCTAAAGTGGAGAGATTAAAAAAACTTAATCTCGATAAATTTTATGGAGATTCCGATTCCGACATAAAGGACGCCATGGAAGCAGGTGTAAAACCCTACAGAATACAGCGGTCCACCGCCTCTTCCTACCAGGAAAAATACAACCCCGGAAAATACGGGGAGGAAATCATAGAAAACTCAGCCTGGTAATTTAACCGGAGGACTGGATTTTCTTTCTCATTATGTCCAGTTTAGCAACCGGTCTTTCTGTTTTCACAAAAATCCGTTGTTTAACATGGGGGGCTTCGTCTATAGGATCCATATCTTCATTGAACATTGTTTTTACTTTTTGCTGAAACTTTCTCAGGCCGGGCTGAAAAAATTCTACTTTATCTCCTTTTACCAGTTTATTTTTGGTTTCCACTTCAGCTAATTTTCTGTCTTTTACATACTCTTTTACCTGCCCCATAAACTCATACTTTTTAATATAAGCCGTATCCTTATAGGTCTGGGCTTTTCGGGCGGGGGAATTATTAACAAAATTTTCCGTATATTCCCGGTGATTGACATTGTCCAGTTCCTGCAATAAAGACTCCTGAACTTCATAATCTTTGGGGTTTTCAAAATATCCGTCGATTATTTTCCTGTAGACCGACGTTACAAGGGCCACGTAATAACTGCTTTTCATTCTGCCCTCTATTTTAAAACTGTTTACCCCGGCCTCTATAAGTCCGGGTACATGCCCGGCCAGACAGAGGTCTTTTGAGCTTAAGATCGTAGTATAATTTTCTCCTTCTAAAACGGGGAAATACTCTCCCGGCCGCTCTCTTTCCGTTAACTGATAGTCCCACCGGCACGGCTGGGTGCACTCCCCCCGGTTGGCCTGGCGGCCGGTAAGATAACTGCTTAAAAGACACCGGCCCGAATAAGCCATGCACATCGCTCCGTGGACAAAAGTTTCCAGCTCAACGGAGCCGGGTAACTGCTTTCGAATTTTTGTAATTTGCTCTAAATTGAGTTCCCTGGCCAGAATGATTCTTTTCACTCCATTCTCAGCCCAGAACAGCGCGCTTTGGCTATTTGTAGTGTTGGCCTGGGTACTTAAATGCAATTTTAGATCCGGTGCAAATTTACGGACAGTTTCTAAAATCCCCGGATCCGATATTATAACCCCGTGAACCTCAATTTTATCTAAAAATACAATAAATTCCTTGATCTTTTTAAAATCACTGTCCCGGGGAATTATATTTAAGGTTACGTATATTTTTTTTCCGTTTTTTCGGGCAATTTCTAAACCCTTTTTTATCTCCGGACCGGTAAAATTCTGAGCAGCGGCTCTCAGACCGAATTTTTTTCCGCCTACATATACCGCGTCGGCGCCGTAATTAAATGCCGTCCTTAATTTCCTCAAATTTCCGGCCGGGGCCAGAAGCTCGGGTTTTTTACGTTTTTTATTTATATTATGATTCATAAATTAAATTTTATTTTTTTCTTTTCACTTTACAAGTTAATACCTAAATTTTATCATAAAGTATGGAACTTTTTCTGATTTTTACCGGAGCTTTTATAGTGGCCCTTTCCGGGGCCCTGATGCCGGGGCCGCTTTTGACCGTTACCGTGGCCCATTCCATGAGACGGGGGTTTCCCGCCGGTCCGCTTGTAGTGCTGGGCCATATGCTTCTGGAACTTACCTTAATAATTCTCATCCTGCTGGGACTGAAAAATTTTCTGCTTATACCCTCTGTAATAACGGTTGTCTTTTTAGCCGGGGGCTCTATTCTGATATATATGGGTATCGACCTCCTCCGCAAGGGAGACCAGTTCACCCTGGAACCCCGGTCCAGAGATCTTTCATTTCTCACCTACAATCCCGTAGTAAGCGGTATTGTTGTCAGTCTGGCCAACCCATACTGGTTTATATGGTGGATTACTATCGGGCTGGGGTATTTAATTAAAGCCCTGGAATATAAAATTCTGGGAATAAGTCTATTTTTCGGGGGGCATATACTTGCCGATCTGGCCTGGTACTCCTTTATTTCCTATACCTTCAGCAGAACTAAAAATATTCTGAGCACAAAAAATTATCACAAAATCATCTTTGGCTGCGGTGTTTTTCTTATACTTTTTGGGCTCTGGTTTTTATACGGCGGTCTGGAAAAAATATTTGCTTAAAATACTAACGCCGGCCCTGAAGCTTTATTAAAAGTCTTAATATTTCTATATAGAGCCAGACCAGGGTCACCATCATTCCGAATGCTCCGTACCATTCCATATAGGAAGGAGCTCCGGCATCCACGCTCCTTTCAATCAGATCAAAATCCAGAACCAGATTTAACGCCGCTATGGTAACCACAAAAAGACTAAACCCTATGCCTATAAGCCCGGATCCGTGAATATAGGGCATATTAACGCCGAATAATCTCATAATAAAAGAGACCATATATATCAAAAATATGGCTCCGGTTGCCGATATGACTCCCATTCTGAACTTTTCGGTAACTCTTATTACGCCGGACTTATACAAAAACAGAAGTACAAACAGGGTTCCGAAAGTTAAAGAAATCGCCTGTATTACTATACCCGGGTAAGAAGCTTCGGCCCAGGCCGAAATTCCGCCCAGAAATAAACCCTCCACCAGGGCGTAGGCCGGGGCAGTATAAGGGGACAGCTCTTTTTTAAATATGGTCACCAGAGCCAATATTAATCCCCCGATAATCCCACCCCACATCCAGGGGGTCACCGCCTGCATAGACTCTACAGAGCCACCGGCGGCAAAGAATTTATTCCAGACCCACAGGGAGGAGGTGAGTGCTAAAACCAGAAGGAACGCCGTCTTATTGACTGTCCCCTGAAGGGTCATAGACCCCATTGAGGTACCGGTATCTACACCGGTAAATGATTCCTGTTTTAAAGCGGGATTAGCAGTTCTCATTAATTTTTTCTTTTAATAAGTCTCCTCTTTTATCTGGTAGTATGACTGAGGGTGTTTGCAGGCCGGACATTCTTTAGGAGCTTCGGTACCCTCGTGAACATAACCGCAGTTTAAGCATTTCCACCTTACCTTCTTATCCCGTTTGAAGACTTTTCCTTCCTTAATATTGGACAGAAGTTTACGGTATCTTTTTTCGTGTTCTTCTTCCACTTCGGCTATCTCTTCAAACTGACTGGCAATTTCGTCAAATCCCTCTTTTTTGGCAGTCTCTTTCATTTCTTTGTAAATAGTAGTCCATTCTGCGTTTTCACCCTCTGCGGCGGCCAGCAAGTTTTCTGCTGTATTTCCGATAACTCCTGCCGGATAGGCGGCCTCAATTTCTACTTCCCCGCCCTCTAAATACTTAAAAAAACGCTTGGCGTGTTCTTTTTCATTTAAAGCTGTCTCTTTGAATATATCCGATATCTGAACATATCCTTCTTTTTTAGCTACGGTCGCAAAATAATCATACCTGTTTCTGGCCTGTGATTCTCCCGCAAATGCGGTTAATAAATTTTTTTCCGTCTCTGTTCCTTTTAAATTTTTCATAATTTTTCTCCTTGTACTTTTTTATCTCTTTTACTTTTTCTTTTTTTCCAGCATTTCTCTGAGCTTCTGATTAACTTTTTGAGGGTTGGCCTGGCCTTTTGTTTTTTGCATAATATTACCGACCAGAGGACCGATTACCCCCTCTTTACCGTTTATATACTTTTTAACAATTTCAGGATTATTATCAATAGTTTCCCGGCATAAATTTTCTATTTTATCTTCTGAGTTTATCTGCTGCATCCCTTTATCTTTTACAATCTCAGAAGGGGCTTTCTGTTTTTCCCACATTATTTTAAAAATTTTCTTGGCCATTTTTCCGGAAATAGTACCGTCATTAATCAAATCTATAAGTTCGGCCAGGAGCCCGGGCGAAACCGGATTTTCCCCGATAGAAATATTTTCAGAATTCAACCTGCCCGTGAGTTCAACGGTAAGCCAGTTAGTAAGTTTCTTCAGGGTATTCTCATTTTTAACCTTTAATTTTTCTGCGGCACTCTCAAAAAAATCAGCCATCTCTTTTTCCCGGGTTAATACCTTGCTGTCGTATTCGGAAAGCCCGTACTCATTTACGTATCTGTTTCTTTTGGCTTCCGGCAGTTCCGGAATATTTTTCTTTATTTTCTCCACCAGCTCTTTTTGGATAACCAGCGGCGGTAAATCGGGGTCGGGAAAATAGCGGTAATCATGGGCCTCTTCTTTGGATCTCATGGATAAAGTCATCTCTTTATCTTCGTCCCACAGCCTGGTTTCCTGGTTAACCGTCTGCCCCCTATCCAGAAGTTTTGCCTGGCGGCCGGCCTCCCAGGACAGAGCTTTTTCAACCGCCTTAAAAGAATTCATATTTTTTACTTCGGTTTTTACGCCTAATTCCCCGGACTTATCCCCCTTTTCTTTTAAACTTAAGTTAGCATCGCACCGGAGGGATCCTTTTTCCATGTCACAGTCGCTCACCCCGCAGTACATTAATATCTCTTTTAAAGTTCTCAAATATTTTCCCGCTTCTTTGGGAGATTTAATTTCAGGTTCGGTAACTATCTCCAGAAGGGGGGTCCCCGTACGATTGTAGTCAACCATGGATTTACCCCGCTCTCCGTGTATAAGTTTTCCGGCATCTTCTTCAAGATGGGCCCGGGTGATATTTACTTTTCTGCCCTCCACTTTCAGAAAACCATTTTCGGCCAGGGGTATCTCGTACTGAGATATCTGGTAATTTTTGGGCAGGTCGGGATAAAAATACTGCTTTCTGGCAAATATGGATTTATAGTTAATTTTAAAATTTAAAGCCAGGGCCGCAAGAATGGCCTGCTCGACAGCCCGCTTATTTAAAACCGGAAGAGAACCCGGCTGGCCGGTACATACCGGACATATATTGGTATTGGGTTCAGCGCCGAATTCATTGGGGCACCTGCAGAAAACCTTAGTATCCGTCTTAAGATGTACGTGGACCTCCAGCCCTATTGTTATATTGTAATTACTATTATTCATAAAATTTTTCTACCCGCCGGGCTACCCGCAATAACTTCTTTTCCGAAAGTTTAGGTCCCAAAAGCTGCATTCCGATAGGTAAGCCGGCTGAATCCGTCCCCGCCGGAACATTCATCCCCGGAAGTCCTACCAGGTTGCAGGATATGGTAAATACATCCGATAAATACATCTGCAGGGGATTATCGGATTTCTCCCCTAACTTAAAAGCAGTGGTCGGAGAGGTCGGAGTTAAGAGAAAATCGACATTCCGGTAAACTTCTTCAAACTCTTCTTTCATAAGGTTCCGTACTTTTTGAGCTTTTAGATAATAGGCATCGTAATACCCCGACGAAAGAGAATATGTGCCCAGCATTATCCTTCTTTTTACCTCGGAGCCAAATCCTTCGCTCCTTGTATTTATATATTCTGAAATTAAATTTCCCCCTTTCTCACTGCGATGACCGTATTTTACACCGTCAAAACGGGCCAGATTGGCCGAAGCTTCCGCCGGAGCAATTATATAATAGACGGCAACGCCGTATTTGGTAAGGGGCAGGGAGACCGGTCTGATTGTAGCTCCCGAGTCTTCCAATTTTTCTGCCGTATCCTCCACCCTTTCTCTTATTTGGGCATCTAAACCTTCCCCCATATACTCTTGGGGGATTCCTATAGTTAAATCTTTTACGCCTCTTTCGATATCTTCGGTATAATCCGGAATATCCACATCCAGACTCGTAGAATCCCGTCTGTCATAGCCGGCTATTGCATTTAAAATAACAGCTGAATCGGTAACATTACCAGTCAACGGACCTATCTGATCTAAAGAAGAAGAAAAAGCAACTAACCCGTACCGGGAGACTAATCCGTAGGTGGGTTTTAACCCCACTGCCCCGCACATTGCCGCCGGCTGTCTTATAGAACCTCCGGTATCCGAGCCCAAAGCCGCCGTTACCTGCCCGCTGGCCACTCCTGCCGCAGAACCGCTCGACGAACCCCCGGGTATTCTTTGAGTATCGGCGGGATTTAAAGTGGGTCCGAAAAAAGATGTTTCCCCGGAAGAGCCCATGGCAAACTCATCCATGTTGGTTTTCCCTATTATAACAGCTCCCGCATCGGCCAGTTTTTCAACTGCCGTGGCCGTATAAGGGGAACTGTAATTTTCAAGAATTTTAGAGCCGCAGGTAGTCCGGGTACCTTTAAAAAGCATATTGTCCTTTATCCCTATAATGGTTCCGGTCAGAGGTCCCGGATTTTCGCCCTTGGAAATTTTCTTATCCAGCTCTTTGGCTCTCTTTCGGGCCCGGGCCAGATCTAAAGATATAAAACTGTTGAGTTTCTCCTGCTTTCCCTTAATATTATCGATTTTATCTTCTAAAACTTTCAGGCAGGTTGTCTTTCCGGATAGGATATCCTGGGTCTTTTGAGATATGGTTTTAAACTTACTCATTCTATAACTTTCTTTACTTTAAAGAATCCGTCCTCAAAATCCGGACCGTTTTTCCGGATATCCTCCCCGGTTTCAGAATTTTCAACTTTATCGGGGGCCAGTTTTAAGTTTTTGATAAAGGGCTGGCCCATGGGGGGGGTATCGGTGGTATCCAGCTCGGATAATTGATCGACATAGTCAATTATATCAAGCAATTGACCGGGGATTTTATCTTTCTCTTTTTTACTGAATTTTAAGCGGGAGAGCTTAGCTAATTTTTCCACATCTTTTTGATCCATAAATCACCTTCTATATCTTTAGAAAAAATACCGCGCCTATAACTAAAAAAATAAAACCCATTACAATGTTTACTGCTTTTTCTCGGTAAAGCCACTTAATAAACCTGCCGATATAGCCCGGAGCTACGGCAATTGCCAGTCCCCACAGGGCGGCATATATTCCGGTTACGGCAACTATCCAGTGGACTAAAGGACCGGTCACAGTCTGCTCGGTTAAATAAAAAAATGTCCCCCCGGCTACAATGCAAAGGAACCCCATTAATCTACGGGTAATAATCTTAAAACTGTTAAATTTTCGGGTTACCTTTAATCCCAGGGACGGAAATAAAAAAAGGGCAAGCCCTTCCAATCCTATAGCCGCTGTAATAATCTGAGCCAGAATTTTCATCTCAGCGTTTACCAGAAATTTTTTACTTTTTCTATCTTACTGGAATCCTCACAGTCCTCAAGCAGTACGGCGGCCGGTATATTCATAATAGGATGTTCAAAATCTTCCGCTATGTCTACCAGGGGCTGTAAGACAAATAATCTGTTGTGCATATCCGGGTGGGGAATAATTAAATCTTCCTCAGCAACCACTTTATCATCTATAAAAATAATGTCTATATCTATTATCCGGGGAGCGTTGGCTTCTTTTCGCTGACGGCCCATCTCATTCTCTATGGTATGGATCTCATGCAATATTTTCCTGGGGGCGTGATCACATTCAAAAATTACACAGCAATTATAAAAATACTCATCACCCTCGTGATAAAGAGGGGGAGTTTCGTAAACCGGGCTTTTTTGAAACTTTTTATCGAATTTTTCTTCCAGTAATTCTACAGCCTGCTTAATATTTTCTTCTCTATTCCCTTTATTAGAACCCAGAGAAAGTACTACAGTATCCATTTATACCTCCTTTACAACTTATATATTATGATAGTAATTTAGGCCGGTAAAAGTCAAATAAATTACTAAAATTACCAGTTAATTTTTTCAATTCTGCTGAGAGCCTCTTTTATACGGCCCAGATCTCTGGTAAGGGCAAACCTGACAAATCCTTTTCCGGATTCCCCAAATCCCGACCCCGGCGTACATACGATGCCCGCCTCTTTTATGAGTTTTTTTACCGCCTGCTCCGAACCCATCTTAACCGGGGGTTTGGTCCACAAATAAAAAGTGGCTTCCGGCTCGTCAACTTCCCACCCGTTGCCACTTAGGCCACGAGCCAAAAGTTCCGCCCTCTTTTTATATGTATCCCTGGTTTTATGTATGAGTTCATCGTAATTTTCCAAAGCAACGGTCCCGGCATCCTGAATGGCGCCGAATACTCCCGAATCTATATTGCCCTTTATGGAAGCCAAACCCTCGATAAGTTCCGGATTGCCGCAGGCCCAGCCTATACGCCATCCGGTCATTGAGAAAGTTTTTGACAGTGAGTGAAACTCTATAGCCACATCCTCTGCCCCGGATACTTCTAGTATACTGGGGGCCGGTTCTTTATAATAAATTTCATTATAGGCCGCATCGTGCAATACTATTATATCGTACTTTTTGGCCAGATTTACCGTATTTTTAAAAAAGTTTTTACCGGCCACCGCTCCCGTGGGATTATTGGGATAATTTATGTACAGTATCTTGGCCAATTTTAAAATTTTCTCGGGCACATCATTCCAGTCCGGTAAAAAATTATTTTCTTCGGTCAGGGGAACAAAATACGGTTCACCGCCTGCAAAAATAGTTCCCGAATTGTAAACCGGATACGACGGTTCCGTCACCAGAGTTATATCCCCGGGATTTACAAACGCAAGCGGGAAATGGGCTATCCCCTCTTTGGTGCCAATCAACGGCTGAATCTGGGTCGCCGGACTTAATTTTAGCCCGTACCTCTTTTTCATAAAATCACTTACAGTATCCCTGAAACTTTTCTTTCCTTTTCCCAGGGGATACTGGTGATTTTCCGGATTATCCACCGCTTTTTTCATTTCTTCCCGTATAATTTCCGGCGTTGGAATATCGGGATCCCCCACACCAAAATTCACTATATCCACTCCTTCATCCAGAGCCTTCTGTTTCATCTTGTCCACTTCCATAAAAAGATATGGAGGTAATTTATTCAATCTTTCTGAAAATTCATGCATATTATTTTTCCTTTCTAACTGTATTCTTTAAATTTCCTATATGTTCTATCTCTATTTCTACCCTGTCACCCGGCTCCATGGGCCCCACTCCCGGCGGCGTACCCGTGGCAATAATATCTCCGGGATATAAAGTCATAATTTCTGATACAAAGCTTACTATTTCGGGTACTGAAAAAATCATATTTTCAGTATTGGAATTTTGCTTTAAATTGCCGTTTAAATACAATTTTATATCTAAACTGTTTGTAGATATGCCCGTAGCTATTACCGGACCCGTGGGGGAAAAAGTATCGTAGCCCTTGGCCCTGCTCCACTGACTTTCTCTTTGCTGTATATCCCTGGCCGTTACGTCATTAAAACAGGTATATCCCAATACAAAGTTGCCGGCTTCTTCAACAGCAATATTTTTTCCCTGTTTCCCCACTACTGCGGCCAGCTCGGCCTCATAATCCAGCTGCCGGCAGGCCGGGGGTTTAATTATATCCGAATTTGGTCCGGTATAAGACGAGGACGCTTTTAAAAAAATAAGCGGGGATTCGGGTAAATCCATATTCAGCTCCCGGGCGTGATCCCGGTAATTTAAACCCACACAGATAATTTTTTTGGGCTTTACCGGGGCAACTAAATTTATTTCGGGTAACTCTTTTTTTATACCGGTCTTCGTAAAATCGCCAAATGGCGTCCCGTCTATTATTTCGATTGTCCGGTTAACAACAACCCCCCATCTGATATTGTCTTCTTTGTCTTTAAATCTTGCGAACTTATCGGGCATAAATTTTGGGCCTATTTACCGGCAAGGACATCCTGCATGGAATACAGCCGGTTTTTTTCCTCACCGGCCAGCCACAAAGCCGCCCGGACCGCTCCGGAGGCAAATAGACCCCTGGAAGATGCCCTGTGGGTTAACTCAATTCTGTCGTGAGGGCCGATCCACATTACTGTGTGTTCCCCTACTATATTTCCTCCCCGGACAGCGTGTATTCCCACTTCGTTTTTATCTCTTTCTCCCACCCGGCCTTTTCTCCCGTAAACCTGTCTGTCTTCTTTTTTGGATATTATATCGGCTAATTTTTGAGCCGTCCCCGACGGTGCATCCGCCTTTTTATTGTGGTGGGCTTCAACTATTTCTTTCTCATAGCCGGGTATACTTTGGGATATCTCTTTTGCTATTTTAAATATGATATTTACTCCCACACTCATATTGGGAGCTAAAAGTACAGGCACGGACGAAGCATATTTTTTAATTTTTTCTTTCTGCTTTTTAGTAAATCCGGTAGTTCCTATAACAAGCTTAACTTTTTCGGCGGAGCATACTTTAGCTACCTTTAAAGTATTTTCGGGGGAGGAGAAATCTATCATAACATCAGATTTTTTTACTACCTCTTCTATATCGGAAGAAACTTTTATTCCGTCTATTGTTTTTCCGCAGTCCCCGTGATCCGGATTTTCTAAAACTCCGGATAACTTTAAATCCGGGTTATCCAGTATTAAACCGGTTATTTTTTGTCCCATTCTTCCTCTGCCGCCGGATACGCCGATTTTCAACATTTTTATACCTCCAGACCTACCTGTTTCATAACTTCTCTTAATTTTTCCCTGTTGGACTTTTTAAGATTAACCAGAGGCATCCTGAGTTCCGGTTTAATTTTCCCCATCATTCCCAGCGCTTCTTTTACGGGCGCGGGATTGGTTTCTAAAAATAAGGCTTCCATCATGGGCATCCATTTATAGTTTATTTTAAGAGCCGATTCCCAATCCCCTTTGAGAAAATGGTCCGTCATATCATGTACCGCCCCGGGAGCTATATTGGCAAGCACCGATACTACTCCCTCGCCTCCCACAGACATCATAGGATATGTAAGAGAATCATCCCCGGAGAGCAGAATAATATCGTCTCCACACATTCGTTTTATATTTTCACACTGCTGGATATCTCCGGAAGCCTCTTTTATTGCTATAATATTTTCTATACTTGAAAGCCTTTTTACGGTATCCGCCTCCATATTCCGGCCGGTTCTCGAGGGAACATTGTAAAGACATATGGGAATATCCACTGATTCGGCCACTTTTTTGTAATGCTGGTATAGACCTTCCTGGGTGGGTTTATTGTAATACGGCGTAATAAGTAAAACTCCATCGGCCCCGACTTTTTTGGCGTATCTGGTTAACTCTATAGTTTCCTGCGTAGAATTCGACCCCGTACCCGCCATAACCTGAATCCGGCCGCTTACCTGTTTTACCACGGTTTTTATAACTTTTTTATGTTCGCTGTGGGTCAAAGTAGCCGCCTCCCCGGTACAGCCGCAGGGCACTATACAATCCGTGCCCTCATCTATATGCCATTCTATCAACTCTTTCATCCTGGTGTAATCTACACTCCCATTATCCATCGGAGTTACCATTGCAACACACGAGCCTTTAAACATTATTTCCCTCCTTTTTCAAAAAGAAATTATTAATTTCAATACAAATCTTTTTTATGCCTGAATTATATATATCCCTGCCAGGTATATTATATATCAAAGCCGAACAGTACCGGTGTAAACTATATTCACCGGTCCCTCCAGCTTAACATTGTATACCCTGGAAATTAAATCCTTATCTTTGTTCTTCTTAAAATATACTTTCATAATATCGCCTCCCCGGGTAATAACTTCAACCGGCGGTTCTACCCTGCCTTTTAAATTTTCTACCACCGCCCCGGCAATAACTCCAGTACCGCAGGCCAGAGTTTCCTCTTCCACCCCCCGTTCGTAAGTTCTTATCTTAACAGTATTTTCATCTTCTTTACTGACAAAATCAGCGTTTGTCCCCTCCGGAGCAAATTTTTTATTATATCTTATTCCCCGCCCCAGTTTTTCCACGTCCAGCGAATCCAATTTTTTCGTCTCCACAATAACATGGGGAACTCCGGTATTAATATAGGAACCGCTAAGCTCCCGGCCTTCAATATTTAAAAGCATATCCAGCTGGATATCACGGGGATCGGGCAGAGATAATTTCACCATATTATCTTTTCCTTTCTGAGCCCTCATCAACCCGGCTAAAGTTGTAAATTTTATGTTTTCCCGGCCGGTTTTCCGGCTGTAATAATAAGCCACGCACCGGGCACCGTTACCGCACATTTCCACTTCTCCGCCGTCGGAATTAAAAATTCTCATCTTAAAATCCGCGGAACTGTCTTTTTCCAGTAAAAGGACTCCGTCAGCCCCTACCCCCCGGTTCCGGGTACATATTTTTTCTACAATATCCTCCCAGCCCTCCGGCAGCTCCCAGGAAGGATCCAGTCCATCGACTAAGATAAAGTCATTGCCGGTTGCTTCTATTTTTGTAAATTCCAGTTTCATAATTCAGTATCTATTAAATCCTTATAAACTTCCCGCCTCCGGATAAGCCGGGGGGAACCGTCCTCTATTAATAATTCACCGGCCCTGGGCCTGGAGTTATAATTTGAAGACATTGAAAATCCGTAAGCTCCCGCATCCAGTACCGCTAAAGTATTACCCTGTTTAACTCCCGAAAGTTCTCTTTCTAAAGCTATGTAGTCCCCGGTTTCACAAACCGGACCGACCACATCGGCAGTTAATTTTTCACCGGTCTTTTCTACAGGTCTTATCTCATGAAAAGCTCCGTAAAGAGCCGGTCTTAAAAAGTCATTAAATCCGGCGTCAACTACCACAAAATTTTTCTGTTCCCGTTTTTTTACATAATTTATTTTAGTTAATAAAAACCCGGCATTTCCCACCAGAGATCTTCCCGGTTCCAGAATAAGTTTTTCACTGCGATCCTTAAAATATTTTTTAAGAATCCGGGCCATATCCCGGGGACTGGGAACATCCTGATCTTCATAACTTATGCCCAATCCGCCCCCTATATCCAGACAGTCCAGCTCAATCCCTTCGGCCTTCAATTTATCGGCAAACTCCACAGCGGCCTTTGCAGACAATTCAAAAGGGGATAAATCTGTAATCTGGGACCCTATATGTAGATGAACCCCTCTAACAGCAATACCTTCCAGACGGTCAGCTTTCTTATATACTTTCACAGCATCCTGTCCGGATATACCGAATTTGCTTTCTTCCAGGCCGGTTGCAATTTTAGGATGGGTTTTGGGATCAATATCCGGATTTATCCTGAGAGATATTTTAGCTGATTTTCCCTCGCCGAGGGCAATTTTATTTACTTTTTCCAGCTCCTGCTCGCTTTCCACATTTATCATGTAAATATTGTTTTTTATTGCGGTTTTGATCTCCTGTTCTGATTTTCCCACTCCGGCAAATACAATTTTTTCAGGAGAAATCCCCGCTCTTATAGCCATATAAAGTTCTCCGCCGGATACCACATCCGCGCCAGCGCCTTCTTCAGACATAATCTTTAAAATATTGCCGTTGTAATTAGCCTTAACCGCATAACAGATCATGTGGGATATATCTTCAAAAGCTTCCCTGTAACTTCTTATATTATTTTTTAAAGTATCCGCGCTGTAAACATAAAGCGGACTGCCGTATTCTTCAACCAATGACTCAAGATCTACATCTTCTAAAAATAATTTGTCATTTCTGTACTCAAGATTACTTTTCATCGTGCAACCTCCGGGAAACTGCATTCTTCACTTCTATAAAATCAAATACATCTTCTTTTATACCGGGTATAACTTCTCTCATCTCTTTTAAAGATAGTTCAGACAGATTTGAACAATTTTTTTCTATTCCCCGGCTTACCAGTTTTCCCACTTTTTCATGGGCCGTGCGAAATTCCATACCCTCTAGAACCAGATATTCGGCCATATCGGCGGCGTCGGTAAATCCATACCTGGCCTCATCCTCCATTTTTTCCCTATTGAACTCTATATTTTTTAAAATATCAGGGATTATATCCGCAATTTCAGTGCACAGCCGGGAGGCCCTGATTATCTCCTTGTCATTTTGCATATCTCTGTTATAAGTTAAAGGCAGTCCTTTCATTAATACAGCTATCTCATTGGCTGTCGATATCAACCGAGCGGCCGACCCCCGGATAAGCTCTAAAACATCGGGGTTCTTTTTCTGGGGCATAATAGAGGAAGTATCCGCTATTGACTGGTCAAACTGAATATAGAAAAATTCCGAGCTGGAATAAATAATAAAATCTTCCGCCATCCGTGAAAAATGGACTCCGATTACCGCCAGCGCTCCGGCAAACTCCATAATATAATCCCTTGAAGAAACCGCATCCATTGAATTTTGGGCTACCTCCCTAAATCCAAGCTCTCCGGCAATAAATTCAAGATCCAGTTTTATATTTGTTGACGCTCCGGCCGCAGATCCCAGGGGCAAGATACTTACCCTTTTCTTTAAATCTTTTAACCTCTGGATATCCCTTGTAAACCAGTTTCTAAATACCCCGAGATAAGTGGACAAATCGACAGCCTGGGCATGCTGAAGATGAGTAAATGCGGGCATTAATATTTTGCCGCCCCCCACATCTTTATCCCTCTCCCGGAGAGTATCCACTGCATTTTCCAGACCATGAATAAGCTCATCCACCGCATTCATAACGAACATCCTCATATCACAGGCTACCTGGTCATTGCGGGATCTACCGGCGTGAAGTTTTTTACCCAGTTTACCCAGCTTTTCCTCTATGGCCATGTGAATATCTTCGTAATTTCCGGATTTTTGAAAAAACCGGCTGTCTTCTTTCAGTTTTGTTCTTATCTTTTTTAACCCTTCTACAATTTCTTTTTTCTGCTTAGAAGTTATAATTCCCGCTTTGCTCAACGCCTTAGCGTGAACAATGCTCTGTTTTATGTCATATTCGGCCAGGGGGTAGTCCTCCTTTAAAGAAGAAGTAAAACTACTTATTTTTTCCAGTTTTTCCCGGGTAAGTCTGCCTTTTCTAAGAATCATTCTTTTCTCTTCCCGCACGGCCCCAAACTTTAAGGGGCAATCCCCATAAATCTATAAAACCTTTTGCTGCCTTATGATCGAATGCATCTTTTTCGGTATACGTGGCCAGCTTTTCCGAGTACATCGAATGCGGTGATTTTCTTCCCGTGACAGTGGCCTTTCCCTTATACAACTTCACCCGTACCTTCCCGGTTAATCGCTTTTCCGTACCTTCACTGAATTTTTGGATGGATTCCCTTAAGGGCGAGAACCATTTACCGTCGTAAACCAGCCGGGAATACTCCAGGGCCATTTTACGTTTATTGTGAAGCAGATCTCTTTCCAGGGTCAAAGCTTCAAGACTTCTTAAAGCCTTAAACAGAATTGTCCCGGCCGGAGCTTCGTAAATTTCTCTTGATTTTATACCGACAACCCTGTTTTCCACCATATCAACTCTGCCCACGCCGTAATTACCGCCGGTCCGGTTTAAACTCTCTATCAGCTCTACTCCCCCCATTGTTTTTCCGTCCACACTTACCGGAATACCCTCTTCAAATTCTATTACCACTTCTTTAGGTGTATCGGGGGTATCCTGAAGACGTTTTACAATTATATAGGAGTCATCCGGCGGTGCCATCCAGGGATCTT
The DNA here is from genome assembly GCA_051745145.1 of Elusimicrobiota bacterium. GTDB lineage: Bacteria > CG03 > SLGR01 > SLGR01 > JAGXOG01 > CAYZAK01. The sequence continues at coordinate 18,303 of JBNJDT010000010.1, read as the reverse complement.
CCAGCTGACCGCACTCCACGCTTATTCCCCACAAATTTCTATCTATACTGTATTTCCCCCCGCTCTTCTCTTCTAATTCTATATTTCTCTCTTTTAAATACTCCATCTCGGCTTTTCTGGAATTGAGATCCCAAACTCTGACCGGGGCAATAACTTCCAGCTTATCATCCAAAGCGGCGGCAGCCAGCTCAAACCGGACCTGATCATTTCCCTTACCCGTACAGCCGTGAGCTATGGCATCCGCACCGGTTTTATGGGCTATCTCCACTAATTTTTCTCCTATAAGCGGCCGGGCAAGAGCAGTAGCTAAAAGATAATTGTCTTCATAGCGGGCCCCTACCTTAAGTGCCGGAAATACGTAATCATCCACAAATTCCTGTTTTAAATCCATAAAATAGAATTCATCGGCACCGGTTGCCTTTGCTTTTTCTTTTAAAGCGTCAGTATCCAGAACCTCTCCCAATAGAGCGCAAAAAGCTACTATTTCAGCGTCATAATTCTCTTTTAACCAGGGTATAATACAGGAAGTATCCAATCCTCCCGAATATGCCAGTACTATTTTTTTCATAATTTTTCCTCTTTCTTTATATCAAAATATTCCTCTATACAACCGGTGATGTTATCTATGTCCTCCCGGTCTATTGTAAACGGCGGTAAAAATCTTATTATTTTTTTCTGAGTACAGTTAGCTATATAACCTTTATCCAGAAGATAACTAATAAGCTCTTTACCGGCATCGCCAAGTTCCATACCCAGCATAAGTCCTTTTCCCCGTACTTCCCGTACAACTCTGTATTTACGGGAAAGTTCCAGAAGTTTTTCTTTAAAATAATCGCCCTTTTCCCGGACCCGGGACAGCATTTGCTCATCTATATTTTTTACGGTAGCCAGTCCCGCAGCGCAGGCAACCGGATTCCCTCCGAAAGTAGAACCGTGGTCCCCGTACTCCATGCATTCGGCTACTTCATCGGTAACTGCCGTTGCGGCAAGGGGCAGGCCGCCGCCGAGCGCTTTGCCCAGGGTTACTATATCCGGAATAATACCGTAATTTTGACATCCTAAAAACTGGCCGGTTCTGCCCAGACCGGTCTGAATTTCATCGGCAATTAAAAGAATTCTCTTCTTATCACATATTTCCCTAAGGCCGGTCATGAATTTTTCCTTCGCCGGGATGACTCCGCCCTCGCCCTGGATGGGCTCAACCATAATCGCGCATGTATCCGAATCTATTTTATCCTCCACCGACGCCAGAAAATTAAAATCCACATGCTTATACCCCCGGGGCATAGGTCCAAAACCTTCCCTGAATTTTTTCTGTCCGGTAGCCGCCAGGGTAGCTAATGTTCTGCCGTGAAAAGAATTTTTAAAAGTTATAGTTATAAATTTATCGCCGTTAAAATATTTGCGGGCAATTTTTAAACCGCACTCATTAGCTTCAGCTCCGGAATTTGAAAAAAATATTTTCCCGGATCCGTCCGGAAAAATTCTATCTGTCAGTAGATCGGCAAATTCTATCTGTAATTTCTCGGGAAATAAATTTGATATATGTAGATAACTGTCTGTTATATTGTTGATCGCTTCAACTACTTCCGGGGGCCTGTGTCCTAAATTAGTTACCGATATACCGCTGAAAAAATCCGTATATTTTTTACCTTCGGTATCCCAGACATATTTACCCTCAGCCTTATCCACCTCTATATCCAACTGATTATATACCGGGAGCAGTGAACTCATCTTATACATGTCCCCTTATTTCCACTGTAATTCAAAAGCTCAACGCTTTTCGCTCCGCCTTCTATTGCCCGAACAGCCGCCTGGAGCTTGGGTATCATACCTTCGGATACCACAGCGCTGCCTATTAAACCGGTGACCTCTTTACATTCAATATTATTTATTATATTTCCCTCCTTTAAGACCCCCCCTGTTGAAGTTATTATATTTAAAACTTTAGCTTTTAAAACGGAAGCGGCCCGGGAAGCAAAAAAATCGGCATTTACATTTATTTTTCCGCCATCGGGAGCCGTGGATACAGGACTTAAAACCGGAATATACTCTTTTTCCAGCAAATCTTTTAATATATCCGGATTAAAATTTGTTATCTTTCCAACTCTTCCGAGTTTAGAATCAATAAATTCAGCGGCAGCCATTCCCCCGTCCCGGCCGCTCAGCCCTACGGCTTTATATCCGCTTTCTGATAACACCCGGGTTAAAGTCTTATTTACCGAACCGGACAGAACCATTTCCACCAGTTCCATGGTAATATCATCCGTAACCCGCTGGCCGTTTATAAAATTCACATCCATTTTCATCCGGTCCAGCCAGCTGTCAATAAGATCTCCCCCGCCGTGGACAAAAACAGTGGACCCCGGCAGAATTTCAAGACATTCTACTGTATTTTTTAAGTCCGTTTTATCCTTAAGAACTCCCCCTCCTATTTTATAGACAATAATTTCTTTTTTATTCATAATTTTATTATAATATTTAAATTATTACTTGCAAGGTACCCCATTGTCAATGAAACGGGTTTTTAGCGAATTTACTGTTAAATTATTATTATATGATAAAAATAGAAAATTATAAAATCAATACAAATTTAATAATGGCTCCCATGGCCGGAGTTACCGACCTGCCCTACCGGCTTATCAACCGCAAATACGGCTGTAAATTCGCTTTTACGGAGATGGTAAACGTGCGGGGACTTTCCTATAAAAACCGGAAAACCTTTAAATTAATGCAGACCACTAAAGACGACCGACCGCTGGGAATTCAACTGGAGGGTTCCAAAAAAAAATATTTTCTGAAAGCCCTTGAAAAAATCAAAGATTACCCCCATGCTCTGCTGGATATAAATGCCGGATGCCCCGCTAAAAAAGTAGTAAAAAAAGGAGCGGGCGCGGCGTTAATGCAGACCCCCGAAAAGTTAAGAGATATTTTAAAAGCAATAGTAAAAGAATCCGGACGGCCCGTAACTTTAAAACTCAGGGCCGGATGGGATAAAAATTCGTTAAATGCTCCCCTTGTAGCCAGACAGGCCCGGGATGCAGGAGTAAAAGCAATATTTATCCACGGCCGGCACAGAATGCAGGGATTTAAAAAATCCGTGGACTACAAAACCATAAAAAAAGTTGTTGACAGCGTGGATATACCCGTAATAGGAAGCGGTGATATTTTCTCTCCTATGGCCGCTGAAATGATGCTGGATAAAACCGGATGTGACGGCCTGCTTGTTGCCCGGGGAACTTACGGTAACCCGTGGATATTCAGGGATATAAAAGAGTACTTGAATACCGGAAAATTAAATCCCCTGGCCGGCGTTAAAAAAATTTCCGGTGTAATGAGAGAACACCTGGATCTTCTCACAAAATATTTTAATACCGAAAACGGTATTTACCGGTTCCGCAAGTATTTTGTACACTACACCCGTTATTTTAAATACGCCCGGCCCCTGAGAGAAAAAGTTTTCAACACAACAGATAAAGATACAGTTCTCCATATAATTGGCCTTTTTGAAAAAAATTGCCGCCGGCAGATCAATACTTATTCAGCTTTTCAATAAACCCTTTTTCTTTTATCCGGACCACCCCCGGCGGAAAGGGGGCTTTCCCCGAATAAATAATATCTTTTTCAGAATAAGGGATTATTTCCTTCCACTCCGGCCGGTACGGATCTATGGCAATAATTAAAGAGTATTCTTTTTTTGGTAAATTGCCCCCGGCATAGACAAATATATTGCCGTCTCTATTAAAATCAAAAATTTCCATCTGTACTATATTGTCTCTTATATCCGCAAATTCAAGGACAGGTTCGGTTATTTTTACCCGGTAAGCACCGTAATCAATCATTTTTCCCCGCTCCACTTTTCTTATTTTACTCTCTGACAACCTGTCCTTAAAATCGAGCCACCCTTTTTCAAATCCTGTTACTCCCGAATAATATATATTCTCAGCTTTGTAACTGTTAGCCAGTTCTGCCAGCTGGCCGGGCTCTTTAAATACAGGATGAATTACATATATATCTTCTATCTTTTTGGTGCCGGAAAATTTTAAAAAATTATCCACTCTTTCAAAAACTATTTCTCCTTTTCCCTTTAAAAATATAGTTTCGCCTTCTTTACTGATTATATAGGATATATTGTTGTAACTTTTAATAGCCGCCAGATAATTATCCGGACGGTGGTTTTGAACCGCAGACGGAATAAATAACAGCAGTCCTGTAAAAAGACCGATTTTTTTAATCCTTCTTTGTCTTACGCCCAGAAATATTAAGAACACATAGTATCCGATTATCCCTGTAAAAAGCGGACGGGGGTAGTCTACTCCCCCTATCCCCAATTCATAGACAATATCGGTCAGATATTCTAATATACCCACCACGTAACTTATCGAAACTGCATATATTTCCCCTAAAAAGGATGATATCCCGGAGATAGCTAAAAAAAAGAGTCCTAAATTTACAATAATTCCGGCCAGGGGTACGACAAAAAGATTTATCAGGGGTGCCAAAAGAGGAAGATAATAGAAATTCCAGGCTATTACGGGTAAAATTCCCAGGATGGCAGCCAGGGATACACAAAAATATACCGGGAGATAGGGTACTCTCTCTAAAACAGGGGTCAAATAGAGAATTCCCCACACGGCCAGAAAAGAGAGAAGAAAACCGGCAGTAAAAAGCTGCCCCGGATTTACTAATAATAATATCATCCCGGCCAGAAAAAGACAATTCATGGGATTCCCCCGGCCGCCCCAGAGATCTCCCAGAAAAAGTAAAGACAGCATAAAACCGGCCCTTAAGGCCGAAGGCCGGGCCCCGGTGACAAAAATATATACTCCCATTGCCAGAAGAGATATTGCCATGGCAAAATTTGTTCTAAATTTAAAAGCGGTCAGTATATAATAGACTGCATACAATACCAGCCCGACGTGAAGCCCCGAAACCGCCAGTATGTGGCTTATACCCGCATCCCTGAATTTCTGGCGCCGCAAATCCGAAAGTTCACCGGGACGTCCCAGAAGCATACCGTTTAATATCTTTCCTTTTTCCTCTGGAAAATAGTTTTCTAGCTTACGGGATATATATTCTCTTATTCTGCTTAAAAAAGCGCCCGGCGGACTTATGGAGACCTTTTCTATTTCAGTTACCTGGACTGTAGTGAAAATCCCCTTCAGTTTTAAGTATTTTTTAAAATCAAACTGACCGGGATTAATTTTTCCGGGGGGCTTTTTAAAATTTCCCCGGATTTTAACAAGGCTCCCCGACGGCAAATCGGAACCGTCATAATTTAACAGAATTACGCCGCCTTCTTTGACCTTTCCGTCTATCTTTTTAATTCTAGCCGTCTGCATACGCGTTGAAAGTAAAACGCGGCCAGTTACCTGGCCCTTAAACGGCACTAAATTAGCAATATCTTCGGCGCCGGGAGTCGTAGCTTTAGAAAAATTAAACCAGGAAAATAAAAAAAGAAATGTATAGAGAGGAATGAGTATAATTTTAGAATTGCCGTATTTAAGCCACAGAATAAATAACAGTGAAGTTATAATTCCGGTAAAATATATAAACCCAGCGCCAGAAGGTAAAAACCGGCCGGTTATAATACCACAGGCGACAGTCAGCAGGGGAAAAAATAACGGGGTGTACTTATCCTGTATTTTCACTTTTAATGTTAATTATTTTTCTTCTATCACTACCGGCGGATCGATGTACGTTTCCTCGGGAGCTTCCCCCACACCGATTCTTTTTAATAAACTCCGGTTTTCGGGGACGGCAATTAACATATTCTGTTCTATCTTAAAATTTAAATCCAGCTGCTTATAATCGGCCAGGCGGGTAAATCCCCCTGCTTTTTTAACAAGTTCTCCCAAAGTAGCCCCCCGGTTAATTTTATAAGTGCCCGGTTTTTTTACCTCCCCCCTGACCGTAACATTTACAAATTTGTTTTCTAATTGATCCGGCTGCGGGGCAGTATTATTAAGATAGGTATCTATAAACCGTTTTAATCTCCCTTCTTCGTATAACCAGCCGCCGGCGCCGACTATACCAAAAAATATTATAAAACCAATAACTTTCACAAACCCGGACTTGCCGGGTCTTTTACCGCTGTTTAGGTTTTTCCTCGCCAATTATTTTTTACATAAGTTAAATTTTCTTTTACTCTTTCTATATCCTCTTTTATATCATCTTCAATAATTTTTTCCTGTAAACCTTCCAGTTCGGAGAGATTTTTATTTACAGTCTCTATATCAGCATCCCGTCTTTTTCTTATAGAATCCATCATATCGTTAAACCCGCCGGACAGGTAAGTTTCATTTTTTTCCCGGTTCATCTTATGGTCGATATTCCCGTTTTCCACTTTTTTCATAGCTTTTTTAAGTTTATAAACCGGAGAAAAAATTTTATACGCGGCAAGTAAACTCAAGGCTGCGGCTACAACTAAAAAAACCACTATCTTAGAATACAGAACCTGGTTCATACCGGACATTATCTCTGATGATAGAGGGATTTCCGAAAGACAGCCGTTTATATAATATTTAAGAGAATTGTAAAAATCAGCCCCTACCGACACCGCGGTAGCCCCTAAAACTAAAAAGATTATCCCGGCATATTTTAAGTACAATATTTTCCCGGCTAAAACTTTTCGCCATTTTGTTTTATCCAATTTACAACCCCCTTTTATCTTTGAGTAGAAAACTGATAAGTATTGCCGTCAGTTACGGCAGTTATACTGCCGTCCAGGTCAGTTCTGTATATTTCAGCTCCTAAATTTTCATATCTGCGCATTATTTTAAAAGACGGAAACCCGTACGGATTATTACGGCCGCACGAAAATACCGCCGCTTTGGGCTGAACTAAATCTAAAAACGGCCAGCTGCTTGAAGAGGTCGATCCGTGATGGGGAACCTTCATTATCGTAGTTTGTAAACCGGGCCCGTAACTTGTTAAATCGAGTTCGGATACTATCTGGGCATCACCGGGGAACAGAAAAGAGACATTATTGGCGGTCAACCGTAAAACAAGAGAATTATTGTTCTCATCGGCAGCCGTATTCTCATACTTTCTCAGGGGACCGAGTACCTGGCAGGTAATTTCATCGCCGAAAGGTATCACATCTCCCGCGCCGGCGGTCTTAACTTTCACATCAGTTTTTTGGTCTAAAAGATTATACACTTTTTCCGCAGCCGAAGAGGTATGAACTGTCCCGTTATTGTAATAAGTATCCACCTCAAAATTATTTAAAATATAGGTAAACCCTCCCAGGTGATCTCCGTGTTTATGGGATTCTACCAGGTAGTCAATCTTATCTATGCCTTTTTCTTCAAGGTAGGGCCCAATAGTTGTTTTAGCTCTATTTTCTTTTGAAATTCCGGAGACATATTCTTCCACTTCCGGAGACGGGCCTCCGTCTATTAACATAACTTTACCGCCGTCCCGGACATCTCTTATTAAAGTGGCGTCCCCCTGTCCCACATATAGATAAGTAACTTCAACTAACTTATCGGAGAGTTCCTTTTCCTCTAAAAGCCCGGTTCTTAAATCGCTGAACTGAGGAGAAAATAATAAAAATAAAATCAGACCGACAGTTATCGCCACAAATATCGATACTATTATAAGAGCTCTGGTCTTTTTTCTTTTTATCTTTTTATCTTCCATATTTGTCTTCTTCACTCTCCTCTTCGTCAAGATCGGGTTCGGGCATAGGTTCTTCCTGCAAATTCATCACTTTATCTTTGTACTCAGTTCTTATCTTCTGTTCTTTCGGACAGCCGATAAGATGATCGCACCCGCCGCAGTATTTGTTTATCTTGGGAGGAAATAATTCAACGGCTTTCTCCTCTCTTTTCTTTTTCGGGAAATCTTTGAACTTTTCAAGTTCCTGCTGCTTTTTAACCATAGTACTTATAGTTTCATTTACCTCATTTATAAACACCGGTATATCCTCATCGGTCCGGGTTGTGACAATACGATCCGTAAATTTTAAAAATTCAAGAGAAAGAGATTTAACGTCGATACCAAACTGTTTCATAGCCCAGTAGTAGGAAGTAAGCTGCAGATCGCCGTCCACTTCTTCCTGGCTTCTCATCTTAGGATCCGTCTTGTAATCTAAAATTTGAAAAGTCCCGTCCGGATTTTTCTGGAGACGGTCTATATAACCTATTATTACATAATCATCTCCGATAGGCAGCTGGAAGTAGGGTTCTACGGCATAGGCCTGGATGTACTGGCCGTCTACGTATTTATTGTAGTAATTTTTAACCCACTGCCATCCTTTTTCAAAATTTTCCCGTTCTTCTTCCCGGGTTTTATATCCCTCGCTGTGCCAGTTATCTTCAAACATGCGTCTTAGCTGTTTTAAAGACGGCTGGTAGGGATAGGTAAAAAATTCTTCAAATGTCTCGTGGCAGGAATGACCTATGGCAAAAAACGGCTGGGGCTTGGGCGCAACATTGTCAACATATAATTTGCGGTAATTATAGGGACATTTTTGAAAAGCGCTCATTTTAGAATAGGAAAAACCCATCCGGCCTTCGTCATTTTTTGCTTTACGGAAAATGCCTTTATATTCTGACATCTTTCCCTTCCACTCCTCGCATATCACCTGGTAATCACACCAGTCACACAGGGCCCCGGGATCTGGATCAAAATTTTCATACTTAATATTTTTTACCGTTTCCTGAATATCTTCAAAAGTATCCTTAATTAAATTATCGTGGGGATTACAGGCCACTCTATTGCGGTTGGAAAGGTAGTAAAAATAGAAATTTTTCAACTTCTGTTTCCATTTTTTTTCAACCATCATAGTGTAAATCATTGCCTGGGTATCTCCCCCCAGCATAATATCCTCTTCCCCCTTGGTCTTTTTACCGGTCTTATAATCTACAACTTCTATCTCCCCTTCCGGAGTCCTTTCTATTCTGTCCAGATAGGCAAGAATATCTATTCCCCGGTGGGTTATGGTCAGCGGTTTTTCCAGGGCAATTATATCGTTGGGATTAGTCTGATTATCTTTAAAATAATTTTCCAGCATTCTTACCCCCCGCTCCCTGAAACTCTCTTCTTCCTCCTCATCTTCGTATATGGTAGTTAAATCACTGAGAGTCTGTTCTATATCTTCCTCGCTTACTTCCGCTTCGGACAGGGCAACTTTCCATCGTCTTAAAGGCGGGCCGCTTACCTGCTGGAGCATATCCTCTTTTATTCTGTCCCAGGCCTCCTCGTATTCTTTCATTAAATCGTCAAAAGTTCCCTGTTTCCCCTTCAGATCAAATTTAGCATGGTACTGTTCTAAAGCCTCATGTACAACACTGCCAAAATGCAGGTGAGAAGAGGGAAACCCTTTAAGCCCTTCTTCATAGGAATACCTGTATTTAAGAGGACATGTAGTATAGGCGTTAAGCCGGGAATTACTCATAGTAACATTGGGCCGGAAAAAGTACTTATACAACCGGCCGGGTATCTCTTTAAACTTTAACAATAAATCCTTTACTTTCATCTATCCTCCTAAAACCGATGTAATATCCACAACCTTGCCATCGGACCTTACTTCTACTGCCCCCTGGGTATCGGTGCGGAACACTTTAATATTTCTCTTTTCGTAATTCATCAATGTCCTCTCCAGCTCGGAATCGTAAAAACTTCTGTCCTTCAGGTAACCGTACTGAGCAACGGCAAAAACAGGATCTACCATTTCCAAAAATCGTCCGGAGGACGCCGTCGTATTTCCGTGATCCGGAACAGTTAATATATCTGCGTTAAGAACATCGGCTCCCAGCTCATCAATAAGAATCTGTTCCCCTTCTCTTTGAATGTCGGATGCAAAGAGAAAAGATCTTTCCCCGTAGGTTAATTTCAATACCGCAGAATTGTTCTGAAGATTATCTCCCGTTTTGGTTATCCGCTCCTCGGGGGGATTTAATGCCTCCAGGCGGATATCTTTCCCGTTATAAGTATCCTCATATATTACAACTCCCCTGTAGATTTTATGCCTGGGGACTAATTTTTTAGTATGTATCTCTTTACCCTGCCTCATCTGCTCTATCGATCCCGCCGGAGCTAAATCTTTATTTATTAAGTCATAGTAATTAAGATATGTTCCCACCGGCAGGGGCTGATCGCTTTTTACCATCATCCGCACATCTTTTATATTCTGTAAAAACTCGGTGTAAGAAATATCTCTGGGAAAGTTTTCCGGATCAAGTGTATCCCAGAATTCATCGACATTAAAATATTCCATAACATATATAAGCCCCCCCACATTCTCGGGCAGGGGATTGGAAAGAATTACTTTATCCAGTTTTGAAATATTATATCCGGAAAGATTGGGTATAATAACACTTTCCCCCGAACCGAATCCTCCCATACTCCAGTACCTTTCCCCGCCCCGGGCGCCGCCGTCAATTAAAAAATTCTTGCCCGTGGGGGTCTGGATTAAAATACAGTTGCCGTAATCCACATCCAGATAAGTTATGAGTATCTCCTCGTCTTTTTTGGGTGTGCCCTTAACCAGCTCCTCGGCCCAGTATCCCGAAGAGAAGATAACTGTCAATAATATCACTACCGCCCAGACCGCCTGCTTTTTGGAAATTTTTAAACTTTTTACCAACAACCGTCGAATTTTACGGTTAAACGCAAATATCAAAACCATAATATAATATATAACAAGCCACTTTGCCGGCGGCGCAGAATGTATCGGGTACGGAAAATAAGTCCTGAACAACCTGGCAAACCATAAAAAGAAGTTAGAAAGTATAGTATTAGTTCCCCCTATAAGCAGACCTATCTTATCGCCTATGACGGGAACAAAAGTAAAAAGTTCTCCCAAAAGTCCCAGCGGCACAATAATCCCGACAAGGGGTATGGCTATAAAATTAGCCAGCAGACCGGCCACGGGAAAGCGGTTAAAATAGACCCCGGAAAGCGGCCACATCATCCCTATCTGAATGGAAAGCTGAACACAGAAAAAACCCGCCACATATGGCCACCAGCCTTCAAACTCAAAACCGTCAAGGGGATATTTTTTCTCCAGCAAATAAGCTCCCAGGGACATTAATGATAAAGCTACAGTGTAAAAGATGAGAAAATCAGAATTAGTATACACCCACGGAGCGACTATCATAAGAGTTACCGATGAAGCAAAAAATATAAAAAAGACCATCTGCCCCCATCCCACGATCAGCCTTGAAAAAATATTTCTCAGGGGACCGGAAAGATACACTATAGACCATACCGCGGTAAAAGAAAGGGCGAATGAAGCGTCATAAATAAGAAAGGAATTCATACCCAGCATTACAGCCGCGGCCATGGGGATGGTTATGCTTCCCGCTTTCTGTAAATTAAGCCCCAGCCACAGGTTAAAAACTATCATTATAGAGTACATCATAGAAGCTCGGACCGTCGCCGGCCTGGCCCCGGTGATTATGGTAAACAAAAACAGGGCTCCTATAACAAACGGGGGAATCAATTTTAAAGAATAGGGAGTTAAGTCTATTTCTTTGCCGAATAATTTAGAGGGAACTTTGTAAAATAAGAGGGGGGATTTAAAAAAATTATTAAAAAACATTATCAGCATAATAGCGATAAATCCCACGTGCAGACCGGACAGGGCAAGTACATGGGCCACACCGGTAGCCTGAAAATCAAATTGCTGTACATCCGGCACCCCGCCCCGGGCCCCGACAGTAATACCGCCGATAAAGGCCGACGCCGGCGGGGGCACTGTTTTCTTAAGCCCGAGTATCATCCGGTCTTTAATGCGGTAAGCAAATTTCTTAACCCGGTTAAAATATCCTAAATCGGCTTTGCCCTTAAAACTTATATTTTTTGCTTCCCCCACGTACATGCTGGCATAGACCCCCTGGTTGACAAGATATTCGGCATAGTCAAACCCGTGCGGGTTAGTAAGGGGCATAGGCTGGGTAATGGCCCCGGTAACTTCAACCTCATCGCCGTACTCCATCTCATTGTAATAGGAAGTATCGGATTCAATCTCTTTGGAAACAAAAACTATTAAACTGCCCACCTTCCCTTCCAGCTTTTTAGGTTTAGGGGCACCTTCCGGATTAGCCACTACGTGGGTGGGTTTTATAACAACGTGGGTCACCCAGTCTCTTACATCGGGGTCACGGGTTACAACTCCCCGGACTATCGAAGTATCCCACCGGTCGGCATCTATAAAATTGGAGATATGATCGGGGTTGGAAGTATCGAACTGCCACTGATATGCGGCCAGGCCAAATACCACTACCGCGGGAATCATTGTGTATTTTACTAAATTTCTGGAGGCAAAATAAAGATATCCGGAAAGAATAAAAAATACGCCGCTGAACACCCACATCCTGACCATAAATTCGTATTCCTGAGGTCCAAGTATATTGGCGATGCCCACGCCGGCCACAAAAGCCCAGCATCCCCACTTAATGATAGAAATCACAAAAGATTCAGTCTTCATTATTATAAGTATCCGTGCTTTCTTCTATCCGGGAGGTAGTACTTTTTTCTATCCGGGAGGATGTGCTTTTTGCTACCGGACCGGCTTCCACGGTTTCCGGTCGTATCCCGGGATAATAATTTGCATTTAATTCAAGGTTATTTTCCAGTGTATGAGCCGGTACAAAAAGAGTATATATCCACCCTATAAGCACCGCCCCGATTATCAAAGCAAATATAAATTTTGAAGTTGCGTCTTTCATATTTATTTATATTCTGAGGCTTTTAAAATATAAGTAAAATTTATTATCATAAATTTAACGGATAATGTCAAGCAACCCATCCAGTTCTACAATTTAACTCCCAGAGAAAACCTGTGGGACATACCCAGATCAAAATGTGGAGAAAAAGAGTAATCCAAAGTCCACCTGCCGGTATCTATCCCAAAGCCGGTTGTTAACTCAGGCGCTGTTACATAAGTAAACCCGGCGCGGAGCATAAGATACCGGCCCATATTAGCCTGTATTCCGCTCCTGAACCCGAAATTATACTGCCGGGAAACAGAAATTTCAGACAAAAAGTTATAACTTCCAATTCTGTATTCTCCGGCCAGAACCCCCTGACGGGGAAGATCTACTTTTGAACCGGCAACCTTAATGCTCTGCCCTATATTGCGGATTACAATACCGGCTGAGGCGGTATCGTCCATTTTATAATGCCACCCCAAATCCAGTGAAGCAGCCGCAGCGCTTTTTTCGTAAATGCTTTCGGTAATCACATTAACCGCCGCTCCCCAGCTTTGCCCTTCTTCTTCGGCGGGAAGAGCCGCCGCCACTGTATACCGGCCAAAATTAATGTTAAAACTTTCCTCTTTTTGGCCGATTACATCCCTTGCTGTATCTTCGGCCATAAAATTCTTTACGTGAATTCCCAGCCCTAAAGTTCCAATCTTCTGGCCGTATCCTACTGAACTCATCTGGGTATCCAAATAATAAAGCATATGAGACGCCTCAAAATTCAGTCCTTCAATCCACCGCAAACCGGCCGGATTGTAAACAGTTGAGTTAATCTGTCCCGATCTTGCCCCGAAGGCTTCCCCTAAGGCCGCCGGACCGGCACCGGGGGACATATTGAGGACCTCACCGCCGGTTGTACCCGGACCGGCTATTAACCCAGCTTTTCCGGTTAAAATTATTACCGCTGTAAAAAATAAAATTAAAATGCTCTCTTTTATCCGGTTACAATATATTTTTATATGTTTTAAATTCATTATCTTAAGATAGTAACTTTGCCCACTTCGTCTTCCCCGTCAAAAGTTTCCAGCTGAAAAAAATACAGACCGGAGGCACAATCATCACCGGCATTATTTTTACCGTCCCAGTTTACATATTCCCCGGACTGACCTGATTCATCTCTTACCAGCCGGCCGGAGAGAGTATATACTTTATACTTTTTTACGGTACTGCTGTTCCTCTCGGACAGTCTCAACCGGACATTCTCGGAGTGGGGATTAAAGGGATTGGGAAAAGCTATTGGGCTAATAGGTTCGCTGGCAAAACCCCCGGACTTTATAAAACTCATTGTCGCATAGCTGTTTATCCGGCCGTAACCCGTCTCGTCGTCCCAATCCGGATAACCGGTTCCGTTAATTCCGTCGGCGGTAGTAATTAATATATCTTTAATTTTTTTAGGATCCCATCCGCTGCCTGAATCTTCGTAGTAGGATACCATAAGTGAAGCCAGCCCTGCCACAAAAGGCGCAGCCATGCTGGTACCTCCCGCCTGTCGGGGATTATCGTCAGGATACGTGGACAAAATATCTTTACCCGGGGCCACCAGATCCAAACCGGTCCCGTAATTAGATCCCCAATCCCAGGTATCCACCCGGTCATCATTTATATCTGTAGCTCCCACGGCTATTACATTTTCATATTTGGCCGGGTAAGCTATCTCATTAAGATCGTCATTGCCGGAGGCCCCCACTAACACGCAGCCTTCCCCGTAGGCACTGTCAATAGCGTCTTTTAAAGCAGAAGAATTTTCATACGCGCCTAAACTCATATTTATGATATCGGCCCCGTTATCAGCGGCATAAGTAATAGCTTCAGCAATATCCGCCAGCTCCCCGTTAACCTGACCGGTTCCATCATCATAAGAGAGAGCCCTGAGGGCCATTATCTTATTCGACCAGGATACTCCCACCACCTGGTCGGTTGCCGAGGCGGCGGCTATTCCGGCTACGTGGGTCCCGTGCCATTCTCCAGCATCCACATGGTCTGAATCGGGATTGGGATTATTGTCTCCATCCGCAAAATCCCACCCATTTATATCTGAATTATATCCATTGCCGTCTGAATCCAGACCATTATCTGATTCATCAGAATTTTCCCAGATATTATCTGCAAGGTCAATATGGTCCAGGTCAACACCGCTGTCTACCACGGCTATAACCGTTTTCCCATCGCCCGTTTCTATATCCCACGCGCCAGGGGCTTCTATTTTATACATTCCCCACTGATTATTTTCCAGTTCCTGCTCATCGCTGTAAATAGGGGGTAATTTCTGGGTGGTATAAATATAGTTGGGTTCGGCGTATTCTATATCCGGATTATTGTTAAAGGCCTTCATTATATTTACCAGGGCCTGGTGGGGAACCCTTAACTTAATAACGTTTATTTTCTTTAATTTCCGGACTTTTTCGGCTCCCTGTTTTTTTAGGTGCTGGTTCTGTTTTTCTTTGGAAACACCGGTCCGGAATTTTACCAGAAGCTCTCCTTTTACGGCCTTAGCTTTACGGCCGCCCGCAGTGTAGGATGTGATTTCTCCGCGTATTACCGGCGTCCCCCCCAAAAGTAAGACAATTAAAAAAAATAAAAGTTTTTTAAAATTATATTTTTTCATGGAAATGGTTTAAGTATTGAAACTTTAAATGAAAAGCATCTAAATTTTAGACAATCCGGAGAAATTTAAAAAAGAATTCCCAGACTCATCCGGTGGGCGCCTCCAAGGTCCCGGTGGGGAGAAAAAGCGTAATCAAGAGTCCATCTGCCGTAGGGTATTCCCAGACCCATCGTAAAATCGGGAGAATTCTCATATTTAACTCCCCCCCTGAGTTTAACTCCCCGGAATTCTCCTTCCAGACCCGCGCTCCAGCCCAGATCGTATTCCCCGGTTCTCATAAGGTCCCAGGAGAAAATAAAATCTCCCATGCTGTGGGCTCCGGCAAGAGTCAGTTTGGTATCTGTGTCGCTCTCTTCATTTTTGTGTTCTATGGCTCCGCCCAGGTTTTTAACCGTAATGCCGTAAGTATCCCCCCGGTATCCCACTATATAAATTCCGGAATCAAAAACTACCGCCGAATCCGAAGTCTCATACAAATCTTCGTTAACTGACTTTAAGGACAACCCTACGGAGATTCTTTGGGACAAAGCAAATCCCGAGGCCATTGACAATTGAGTAAACTTATTGTCAAAATTTTCTTCACTGCCCCCGGTTTCATCTCTGTAGGTCTCCGGAGAGGAAAACTGTTTCCACTGAAATCCCAGCCCCAGCCCGCTCCATTTGTAAACCGCCGACAGCGAAGTAAGGGAAGTATCCAGAAAATAACGGGAATGGGAAAATTCCACTTCCGGCCCGTAAATCCGGGTCAGCCCCGCGGGATTGTAAGTTACGGCCGCTACATCATTGGCCCTGGCTGTATAGGCTCCTCCCACTCCGGCAACCCGGCTTAAGGTATCAATCTTTAATATACGTCCTCCGGTTGTTCCGGCCCCCTGCGCGGAACTTACCTGCCCGGCTGCTACAATAATTATTCCTAATAAAAAATTCTTTAAATATCTCATCTTACCAATGTTATTTTCCCGGTTTTTCCGCCGCTGCCGGTCTCCAGATAAAAGAAATATAACCCGCTGGCGCAATCCTTACCCGACTTATTTTTGCCGTCCCAGCTTAACATATCGGCCCTTACGTCTTTCTCCAGCACCTGTACCCCGTCAACAGTGTAAATTCTAAGCTTTTGGGTCTGACCGCTGAAATCTTCGGGCAGCACAATTCTGGCCTCCTGCCCCTCTTCGGGATAAAAAGGATTGGGATAGACAATGACCTCTTCATCATCAATGGTTGACGGTTCGACAAAATAACCGCTGCCCCTTGATATTTCCTCGTAAACCCAGTCATCTTTGGCATCCGTATCAACCGGCGCGCCGGTTACGTTATCTCTTTTGCGCTGGAGGGACCAGCCGGCATCATCGTCTGTTAAAGTGGGAACATATCCTCTATAATTTTCGGGTGAAGACGGGGACCAGTGGCCGGAAGAAACTGCCATATCGTATTCTGAAGACATATAAAAATTCTCCGTGGTTTCTCTTATAAAAAGCACAAAATCCTCCCATGCGCTGCCTGAGGGGTCTGTAAGGTACAGGGCCCCCTGGCTGCTGGGTGGATCCGGATCACTGGTGTGAAAAACATAGCCCCAGGATTTTGTAGTTTTGGGGTCATCGTCAACCCCGAATTCCAAAATAATATAGTCCCCTTCTTTAACATCGACATCGGGAAAAGTAAAAGCAGATTCAAAAGAACTGCCTTCCAGATTAGCTCTGTAATACAGCTTTGACCCGTTAATATTGGTATTTGAACTGACAAATATTTCTACATATTTGCTGGATGGAGCATCCTCGTCAAAAGCTACCTCTGTAATCTTACCCCACTTCCCGTAAGATACGCCGGCAACACCGCCTATCAATATTAACCAGGCGCTAAAAATTTTAACTATAAATTTTACGAAATTTTGTTTTTTTATCATGCTCTAATCTCTAAAAACTCCATTCCATACTGGCCGAAAGTTTTAAGTTTCGCTCCGATACTGTCGCAGTGTCAGATGTAAACGGGTTGTCTCCCTGATAGGTTAACATTCCCAGTTTGCTTCCTATGTCAAAAGCAAGGTCCTGCCCCACATCTATGCCCGCGCCGGCGCTGACAGATACCTTATCCACTGCAGTTGACCCGTAAAACGGTTCGTAAGAAAAACCACCTCTTAGAGCCGTAGCGAAAGTAATATAGTGTTCGGCTCCCACGCTGAATGAAGTAGTGTCCCGGTAACCGGGGTCTTTCTCTTCATTGTAACCGTCAGCGGAAGAGTCAGTCTCTTCATACCGGTAATTGCTCCATTGGGTCCGCTCTACATCCGCTGTAATCATGGTCTGGTCCAGCCCCAGAAAATTGTACTGTATACCCAGCCCCATTTTAGAGGGCATAGTAACATCTCTTTTTCCTTCCAGAGAGGTTTCACCCGATGTAACCCATTTTTCTTCAGTACTGTCCCAGTATTTATTAGTCGCCTCACTGGACCAGTCATCTTCCATCTCATACCCGGGGGACCAGTTAAATCCCACCGTGCCGGCATCATGGGCCAGCCGGTAGAGCAGGCCGACATCCATATAATTTCCGCTGAATTTGCGGTCAATTTCATTTTCTGTCCAGCTATCCTGGTACAGAATCTGTTCGGAATCGCCTTCCACTCCCCCGCCTACAAGGTTATACGAGAAACCGGTGTGTAAGCCGCCTAATAACCTAAAACCTGTAGCAATCACAGTCCGGTTTATTCCGCCTGTTATATCGGTTTCATAGGAATCGGCATACCCCTCATCAAATTCTTTGTGAGCGTGGTAATACCCCATATCCGTATCCCCTCTTTGACCTACAGCTATACTTATTCCCCCGATAGGATACATAATTCCCCAGGTAGGTCCTTTGTAAAGAGCCGAAGAAGAATACATCTGTGTATCCCCTCCCGTTTTCATCTCTTCGGTAAAATTTGCCCCCATGCCCAGATTTAACGCCCGTGCCGGCCTTAAAGCAAGATTCGCCGGGTTATAAAAAACTCCGGAA
>JBNJDT010000009.1:0-54937 GCA_051745145.1 Elusimicrobiota bacterium | reverse complement strand
AATTATTGTTTTTTTTCTAAGCTATTAACTATCAGGCAAGAGTAACCAGCTGAATGCCTATCTGTTCGGCAATGCCGTACATTACACCGGCCACCGCCGCGGTCTGTGCCGAAGCCAGAACCCCGGCTGTCATAGCTCTTAATCCGAGTTTTGCAAGATCATCGGTCCGGCTGGGTGCTATTCCCCCGATACCCCCTATCTGAATTGCAATTGAACTGAAATTGGCAAAACCGCATAAAGCATAACTTACTATAACCAGACTGCGGGGCTGGAGGATCCCTTCAGTGGCCATATTTTGAAATGACAAAAAAGCTACAAATTCATTGACGGCCACTTTCTCACCGATAAGTCTGCCCACGGACAAAAGATCAGTCCAGGGAATTCCTATCAAAACAGCAAGTCCGGAAAACATAAAACCAAATAAACGCTGGAGAGTTAGATTCTGTAAAATATTTAAAATTTTAAAATCAGCTACAACCGTTAATATAGCTCCCGCACCAGCAACCGCTCCCAGAATAATAAGCCCCTTAATGATCGTCTCCCGGCATGGATTTTTCCAGTATACCACCGTACCGGCTATAAGTCCGAATACGCCGAATAAAACTGCCCCGGCTCCCCAGTGAGAATAACTCCCGCCCAGCATATAAAAAAGAAATCCGGTGACGGCTCCGACTCCGATAAGAATAGCTAAAGATTTAATCCATAAACTTTTCAGTTTTCTAAACCATTTAAATGTAGCTCCGGCGCCCAGTATAAACCCGCCGAGAGCACCGACAATCCCCCATACTCTAAAACCGGGTAACCCTAATCGCACAGATAATAAATCGGGAAGTATATAAAAAGCGGCCACCGGTAAAAATAGAACAAGTAAAAGGCCGGTTATCCAGTATTTAGTACGTCTTCCCCCCCACTTCCAGTGAGCCATATAAAAAGCCATGGGTACTATTCCAACAATTGCCCCGCGCATAAAAGCCTCCATACCCGTAGTATCCGTTACCAGAGTATGTAACTGATTACCGAGCCAGCCGATGCCAAAATTGGCCATGTGAACTATGGCAATAAAAGCCAGCAGCATAGCGGCAACATTCAAGGCCAGTTTAAGTCCGGCCGCCGCGCCGCTGGCAGCGGCATCCAAAATATTTTCATACTTTTCTTCAACATCTATCTGGACTTCACCGCCGGTTTTAGGCTTTCCCTCTTCCGGAAAGGTGAGTTTAGACATAACAATAGCCGCAGGGGCGGACATAATACTGGCCGTAATTAAATGACCTGCTATAGCCGGAAAATGACTGTGAAGCATTCCCACATAAGCAGCCATAACTCCTCCGGCAACCGTGGCAAAACCTCCGGTCATCACCGTATTTAATTCCGACTTTGTCATATCTTTTATAAACGGCCGTACTACAAGAGGAGCCTCTGTTTGCCCCACAAATATATTCGAACTGACAGAAAGTGTTTCCGCGCCGCTGGTACCTAATATTTTCATTATTATCCAGGCTACAAATTCAACCAGTTTCTGCATAAAACCGGAATAGTAAAGAATAGACATTAATGCTGAAAAGAAAATTATTGTGGGAAGAACGGAAAAAGCAAACTGAGCTCCGGCAAAATCAGCCTGAATTAAATTTCCGAATAAAAATTCAGCCCCCTTATCAGAAAAATTTAAAAGACCGAGAACTACATCATTCATTGCCGTAAAAAAAGCCTGGCCGGGCTGAGTGAGCAAGACCAAAATCCCAAGAATAATCTGAATGCTCAGTCCCCCTATAATTACTTTCCACATAACTTTAGAGCGATTGCTGGATATAAGCCAGGCTATAAATGGTATGGCAAAAATCCCTACTAAGCCGCAATAAAATTCAATTCCCATGTTCTTATCTCCTTCTTGTAGCTAATTCTTCCTACAAATTTTCAGTAACATATTTATTCTTTTTAGTTTTCTAAACTTATATTAGTCAATCTTTCTTCAACCCGGGCTGTTACAGTACTGTTTTCTTTTATATAATCTATCTGAACATCCCTTAAAAGATCCGGTAACTCTTCAACTTCCTCACCCTGCTTAAATACCGTATAGCCATCCCCGCCCTGGGCTAAAAATGAGTTTGTAACCACGGTATATTCATCCTCTAAATCCAACTCCTTTTCCCGGGGTTCATCTTCCCCGTCTTCGGCAGTAGCTGTATCTATAATATTAAGTACTCTATTTCCTTCAGGCAGGGAACTGTTATAAATAACTTTCAGACCGGAGACCTGCAGGCCGAATGTATCTTTTGCCGCGCTATGTTCCAGAAGTTTTTTAATCTGCTGCCCGGTTAAATTCATTTTTACTAAAGTATTTCCAAAAGGCGAAAGTTGCCAGATATCCCTGACTTTTATATCTCCCCGGGGAATAGTAGCTCTTATACCCCCTATATTATGGAAAGCAAAATCCGCTTCGGCAAATTCTCGCATAAGGTCAGTCTGCCAGTTTCCCAGCGGTAATTCCCCGTGTCTTTCCTGTTCCCCCGTTAAATAATGAGTTAACTCTTCAGTGGCCTTTCCTATTTTTTTATCCAGAGGAACATCTAACTTATCCACATTATTTTTTATGAATTCTGTTATACCCGGGTCCGGTTTATATTTTTCGGTATACAGAAGCTCCAGGGTATTGAAAAAAGCTACCGGTTTTTTATTTCTCGTATTATAGTAAAACTTTAACTTTCCGATATTATTAAAATTTGAGCCCGGCTGAAATATAAGAATATCATTAATTTTTAAAGGTTTTTCTATACGGCGGTGAGTATGTCCCCCCAGTATTACATCTACGTTTTTCAGCTCTTCGGCCATTTTTATATCCCTCTTTACCCCCTGGTGGGATAAAACTACAACTATATCCGCTCCTTTTTCTTTTAGACTACCGGCATTTTTATTCACTATTTCAACCGGCGAGCGAAATTCCAGTCCCTCGATATTATCAGATATTGATAATTCCTCCATGGCCGGAGTAATTACACCTGTTAGACCTATATTTATATCCGCTGACGGGTAATCCAATATAATATTTTTTTCCAAATAAGCCGGAATACTCCCGGTATCTTTTTCAAAAATATTAGCTCCCAAAACGGGAAATTCAGCTATTTCGGTTAGAGTACGCAACTTCTCTTTTCCCAGGTCAAAATCATGATTTCCCGCAGCTAAGGCATCGTACCCCAATTTATTCATTAGTTTTACTACAAGTTCCCCTTCGGTCAGCATTCCTTCCGGAGTACCCTGAAAAAAATCACCCGAATCAGTCAATATATACGGTTCCTCAAAATTATTTAAATATGTTTTAAGCGAGCCAAAACCTCCCACCATCGGGTTTTCTTCTTCCCAGAAGGCTTTTGAAGGACGGATATGACCGTGCCCGTCAGAAGTATAAGCTATATTTACTGCAATAACATTTTTATTCCAGTAATACCAGTACCCTGCTAAACAGAGTACAGCCAGAAACGCCCCCGCGATTAAGCGTTTAAAATATTTCATATCACATTGAATTAATTATATTTCAATAATCAGTTACTGTCAATAAAAAATATGTACATTTAATAGTTTTTTTTATCCTCTGATACCCTCTACTTCCATGGATTTTAAAAACTCTTTATTTGAATCCGTAGAATTCATTTTTTCAAGCATCAATTCCATTGCTTCAACGCAACCCAGGGGATTTAAAATTTTTCTTATTATCCGTACTTTATTTAATTCTTCCTCGGTTAAAAGCATTTCTTCCTTACGGGTACCTGAACGAAAAATATCAATAGCCGGGAATATCCGTTTATTTACCAGCCGGCGGTCCAGATTTACTTCCATATTACCCGTCCCCTTAAATTCTTCAAATATAACATCGTCCATCCGGCTTCCCGTATCTATTAGCGCGGTAGCCATTACCGTAAGACTCCCGCCCTGGTCTATGTTTCGGGCTGACCCAAAGAAACGTTTCGGTTTCTGCAAAGCCTTAGAATCAACTCCGCCGGTTAACACACGGCCCGATGAAGGAGCTATGGCATTATAGGCCCGGGCCAGGCGGGTAACTGAATCCATTAATATAACTACATCGTGATCGTGTTCGGTCAGTCTTTTTGCTTTTTCAATTACCATTTCTGCCACTTTCACGTGCCGGGATGCGGATTCATCGAAAGTAGAACTTACCACTTCGCCGTCAATCGAACGGTCCATATCAGTTACTTCCTCCGGTCTTTCACCCACTAAAAGTACGATGAGAGTAACCTCGGGATGATTTGTGGTTATGGCATTGGCCATCTTCTGGAGTATTATGGTTTTTCCCGCCCGGGGAGGCGATACGATTAAACCTCTTTGCCCTTTACCCACGGGAGTAACCAGATCCATTATTCTCATTTCCACTTCATCGGAAGTGGTCTCAAGTTCCAGCCGTTCCTCGGGATACATAGGAGTAAGATCGTCAAACTTTGTTCTTCCCCTTATTATAGAAGGATCTTCTCCGTTTACAGCTTCCACTTTAAGAAGAGCGTGATAACTTTCATTATTTTTTGGCGGTCTGACTTCACCGTAAACTTTATCGCCTTTTCTGAGAAGAAACTTTTTAATCTGAGAAGGCGAAATATAAATATCGTCCGGGCCGCTTATATAATTATTATCTTCCGATCTTAAAAAACCAAAACCGTCCGGTAATATTTCCAGAACTCCTTCCATAAACTTCTTATTAGTTCTGTTTTTTTCATTATTTTTCTTTAAGATCCGGATAACCAATTCCTGTTTATTTAATTTAGAATAATCCTCTACCCCTAATTCCTTGGCCTTACTTTTTAATTCCTTTACAGTCTTTTCTTTTAATTGACCTATCGTCATTTAACTCTCCTTGTTTATTTTTCCTATAATTTCTTTAACCTTATTAAATATAATTTCTTTATCCTTATCAGTATCTATAATAATATCTGATTTTTTCTTTTTAATTTTTTGATCCTGCTGTATATTTAACCATTTTTTAGCCTTAGCCTGGGATATACTTTTGTTCTTCTCTATTCTTTTTAAGAGCACCTCCCCGGGAGCATATGTAAGCACTATATAATCAAACATTTCTTCCCAGCCGGCTTCAAACAACAGAGGTACCTCCGCGCCTGCTATTTTGCTACCTTCACCTTTCCATACTTTAAAAATTTTTTTAATCTCGGATTTAACAACAGGATGTATCATCTGTTCAATTTCTTTTCTAAATTTCTTATCTTCCAGTAATCGGTCCGCTAACTTTTTTCTGTCAAGTTCACGCTCATTTTTTAAAAATTTACCGGGCCAGTTTTGCTGTATTCTGCGCCATAAAACATTTCCAGGACGCTGTAAACTTTTAACTATTTCATCACTGGAAACTATCGATATCCCCTGATCTTCAAACATTTTCGAAACTGTGGACTTACCCGAACCGATACTGCCTGTCAGTCCTATTTTTAACACGGTCTCATATCCTTCCAGTTTTCCCCGAACTTAAACTCGACTTTAACGGGAACTTTCAAGGAAAACGCATTTTCCATTTTCTTTCTAATCTTTTCCCGGTGCCTGTCTACACTATTTTTAGGAACTGAAAATAATAGTTCATCATGTATCTGCAGTAGAAGATTTACTTCGCCGTTATTAAAATCATAATCCTCGTCCAGGGATACCATAGCCGCTTTAATTATATCAGCCGAACTTCCCTGAATAGGGGTATTTATTGCTATCCTCTCAAAATGTTTCCTCCTAGAATAATTTGAGGAATTTATCTCCGGGATTTTCCGGCGTCGGTTTAAAATAGTATATACACTTCCTTCCTCTTTAGCCTGCTTTACTATACTATCCATATATTCTTTTATCCCGGGATATTTTTCAAAATATTTATCTATAAATTTCCGGGCCTCATTTTTGGATATTCCCACTCTTTTAGCCAGCCCCCATGAAGACATGCCGTAAACAATTCCAAAATTAATTGCCTTTGCCTTTTTCCGGTCTTCTCTGGTTACTTCTTTTTTATCTATTTCAAATATCCTGGAAGCAGTCTGGGTATGTATATCTTCGTTATTATTAAAACTTTTTATAAGACTTTTATCCTCAGATATATGAGCCAATACCCGTAAATCTATCTGGGAATAATCCCCGCTTAAGAGCACTTGGCCCTCTTGAGCTGTAAACGCCTCTCGAACTAAACTGCCGTTTTTGGTTTTTATAGGAATATTCTGTAAATTAGGACTGCTTGAAGAAAGCCGGCCGGTCGCCGTACCGGTAATATTAAAACTAGTATGTATTCTTCCGTCCTTTTCATCCACTAAATCCGGTAAAGGTTCTATATAAGTAGTTATCAGCTTATTTAATTTCCTGTATTTTATCACTTTTGACGGGAGCTCGTGCTCGCTGGCCAAATCTTCAAGCACATCTTCAGCGGTAGAATACCCCGTTTTTGTTTTACGCCCCGGTTCCAGTCCTATTTTATTAAAAAGAATTCTCGATAATTGTTGAGATGAATTAATATTGAACTGCTCGCCGGCAATATCAAATATTTCTTTTTCCAAACTCTTGAGTTCTCTATTAAACTCTTTCTTAGTTTCAACCAGCTTGTCAACGTTAACTTTTATTCCCGTCAATTCCATCTCCGCCAGTATTTTAACCATTTTTATTTCTATATCGTAGAATAAATCCATACAACCGATCCGGTCAATTTTATTTTTTAATATACTGCCTAAATTATGTATAGCGCTAAGCCTGGCTCCTTCGATACGGGATATCTTTTCGATCTTTTGCTCTGCCGGCTCGGCAGGTAATTCACCGGGAACCCAATCCATTTTACCCGCCGTGATTTCTTTCAGTGTTTTATTCCCCCGCTGGGCATTTAATATATAATTGGCCGTAATTATGTCAAAGAGCCGGTTATTAATTTTTATATCATTACCTTTAAATAACTTGTAGATTTTTTTCATATCATAACCGGTGATTTCAACCGGGGCTTCTTTAAAAAATTGACCTAAAATTTTTAATATTGAATTTTCTTCAACTTGCTTTCCGGCTCCTAGATATCTGTGCCCTGCGGGAATATAAATAATCTCTGCTCCGTTAAAAGTAAGACCGTATCCCACCGCAGATTCCCGGCAGCCGGTTACTACTTCCAGGCCCAGCCCTTTTTTATCCCGGTTTTTATCTAAAAAATTATTTAATTCTTCAACAGAAGATATAACCTTAATATCCAGCTGGCCTTTTAAATCATCCTCTTCTATCCAGTCCTTCAATAAACTCCTAAAATTTAATTTTCTGAATTCTTTTTTTACCTGTTCCGGATTTGCGCCCTGCCACAGACAGTCATCCACCGAAACATCTAGGTCAATATCCCGGACTAACCTTACAAGTCTCCGGGTTAAAAAAGCTTCTTTGCGATTTTTTTGGAGTTTTTTGCGGTTGTTTTTGGATAATTTATCCAAGTTTTTATATATATTATCCAGATTCTCAAATTTTTTTAATAACTTTTTAGCAGTAACCGGACCTATCCCGTACACTCCGGGTAAATTATCCGATTTATCACCTATAAGAGCCAGGTAATCCACAACCTGCTCGGGTTTAATCTCAAGCTCTTCCTTTAAAGTATCAGTATCGTAAGTAGTCTTTTTCATGCCGTTGACTACCCTGACATTATCGTCAATCAACTGGAGGGCGTCTTTATCGCCGGTAACTACTGTCACGTTCATATCATCATCGGTAAAAGTTTTAGTTAGCGAGGCTATTATGTCATCGGCTTCATATCCTTTAACACTGGTATACTCTATATTTAAAGCTTTTAAAACATTCATAACTTTGTCGAATTGTTCGATAAGTTCACTATCCGTCTCTTTTCTGTGAGCTTTGTATTCTTCGTATTCCTTATGTCTGAAAGTGGGTTCTTTATGATCAAAAGCCACAAATATATGCGATGGATTTTCATTCTTAATAATTTTTTTAAGCATTTTTGCAAAACCATAAACCGCATTAACAAGTTCTCCCTCGGCATCGGTCAGCCGGGGCAGGGCATGATAGGCTCTATGGATATAAGAATTGCCATCAATTAAAACTAATTTATTTTTTTTATTCACTTTTTGGGGATAATTTTAAATTTGATTTTTTATTCCCGGAACCGGGAAGTATATAAAAATGTTTCTATTTGAATGTATATTTAATTTTATCTTAGTCGGGTTACTTTTTTCGCACGAAAAGATTACAGTATAATACTATCTATAGCCTTAAATGTCAAATATACTTCTTTATTTCCCTGTCCATTTCCCTGTTCATAGTCTTCTTTTTCAGTGTTTCTCTTTTATCTTTTTTAGTCTTACCTTCAGCCAGGGCCAGACGAACTTTTGCCCAGCCTTTTTTAAAATATATTTCCATCGGCACAAGAGTTACACCTTTTTTTTCCGTTTTACGGGCCAACTTTTTTATCTCTGATTTTTTTAACAATAACTTGCGGCGTCTTTTTGGATCATAACTTTTATCGGTAGATTTATCGTAAAGAGGGATATGAGTATTTATTAAAAATACCTCCCCCCCCTCTATCCGGGCAAAGCTGTGTTTAATATCTGCCCTGTGCTGACGGAGTGATTTAACTTCCAGGCCCTTTAATTTAATACCTGCCTCTAACTCCTCAAGTATGTTATACTGATAATATGCTTTTCTGTTTCTTGCTACAGTCAATTAAATTTCCTCTATAATTTTTTTAAGTCTTTTAAAATATGATTCCCGGATTTGATAAATCAAATCATTGTATTTTACATAAACTTTTTCTTCTTCAACTATCTTATAGTTTTCAGTTTCCCCGGAAATGACGAAATTTATATTAATTTCCGGATTTTTAAAATCCGGGATTTTCGGGCCTGTAATTTCTACAAATTCAACAGCTTTAATTTCGTTTAAATAATTTACCAGCCGTTCCACTGCGGTCGACGAACTGGAAATTTCAAATTTTCGGTTACCTTTTTCAACGGTTATATCCTTTACATTTTCAGGTTTTTCATTAAAAAATTTTTCTTTTAACCAGTACTTTTTCTTCACATTGTAGAATCCGGGCTCTAACCCTTTTACCAGATAGACCGGTGTACTTTCCTTTATTCTAAAATAACTTCTGGTGGGGTCCGACCGATTTTTACTGATATAAAAAATTGTTTCTTTTCCGCCGGATGTTATAAATTTTACTCTGTTCCCCCGCTCCCGGGTAACACCAAGCTGGGAATATCTGTCAACTTTTGTTGAGATAATATTATTAAGATCAATATTTTTTATACCGGTTATTATATTATTTACTTTTTGTTCGTCAACCTTATACTCTATATTTTCTAAACCCCACCCCTCTTCTTTTCGACTAAAATTTAAACTGCCGGCGGGAGACTTAAGCTCTACCTGATTAATTTCTAAATTTTCAAACGGCCGATTTGAACTTTCCAGAATATCTAAATTATTCTTTAATACCACCATCACTAATAATACAACAAATATTATTAATAGGGTAAAAAAATTCTTTTTACTATTCATTTAGTAATTTTTCCCGTAAATTTAGATTCCTCAACTTTCTGGTTCGCCACCTGTAAATACCTATTCCCAGTATCAATATCGGCAGCAACAGTATATCGGTATATTTTACAACCGTCTCTTTTGCGCTGGAGACCTGCTTCATAGGTCTGGCGGTCATTCCTTTGGATCGTATACTTATTAAAGCCGGGTCCTCGGCCATCCAGTCTATAATATTTAAAAATAAATCTATATTGTTTTCAGTTGCCATAATATCTTCATCTATGAATTTGGAAGTGGGGACAATAACCATTCTGAAAGGAGAATCGTCTTTTTTTACAACAGCTGCTACGTCAAACGGTCCTCCGGTGGCTTTACTTCCCGGCCTGTGTTCCTGCATGGGCGAAAGCCGCACCGGATTTTTATCTAAACCGGATTGGCCGGAGGTGCGGGCCAGAACATCCACCTGGAATTCTCCGTCCTCTGTAGTTCTAATTTCAAGGGGAGATACAAAAGGCAGAGTTATCTCGTCCAGATTTCTAACTATAGGGTTTTCACTCTCCATACCGGTTATCCTTGGGAAATAAGGGTAATTCACTATATTACGGGTTATAAACCCGCCGCGGCGGGAAGAAACAGTTATTCGCTGACTTCTTCTGTCCAGGATCAAACCTTCTTTGATAGATATGCCGAATTTACTTAAAAATTGATTTATATTATTCCCCTTAATTTTAGTCCCGGTAAACCTTTCCATATCAATAGTATAATTATCAACTAAAACTCCCACGGGAATTTCATTTTCCGCTAATTGTTCTAAAAGATTCAGCTCTTCACTGTCAAAATCAGACCCTGCTTTCAATACAGCAGCCCGCAAGCTGTCCTTCTTAAAACTCCCCTCTTCAATTTCAACAAATTCGTAGCGTTCTTCAATATCATTCCTTACCGATTCGGGTAAATTAAAATCACCTGAAAATCCCACCCGTTTTAACCCCCTGGAAGTGATTTTCTTAATCCTGGAAGTCAGATCGTACTCCAAGCTCTCTATATCCTCAACGACGGGAATCACCTCTTTTTTATCGGCATATCTAAAAACTAACCCCATGTAACCCTGTTTTATTTCAAAACTCTCCCTCCCTGACTCCGTAAACCTTAGGGGCCGCACTCCATATGACATAGCTTCTCTTTTTTGTTTTTCAGTCTGGGGATTAATAAAATCAAATTTTACTTTTCTTTTAGAATAAGCTCTGTATTCGTAGAGTAAATCTTTTAAATATTTTTTACTTTCCTCATATTGTCCCGGCAGATTTTTGGAAAAGTAAGCCTCTATCAACACGGGATCGTCTAAATTTTTCACTATTTTTTTAGAGACATCCGAAAGAGAATATATATTATTATCAGTTAAATCCGCCCGGGCCACTATTCCCGAAGCCAGTATATTGACAAATATCAGTATACCGCCGAGTAAACCCAGGGAAGCAAAATTATAAAACCCTATCCGTACTCGCCGGCCGAAGGCCACCCATGAACCATATATAAAAAATGTTATTAAACTCAAGAAATAGACAATATCTCTTAAATCTATGACCCCCCGGGATAAATTTTCCCAGTGAGAATCGATACCCATATAACTTACCACCGGACGGATATATTCGGGTATTACCTGGGTAATCTTACCCATTATGAAAAAGACAAAACATATTGCAAAACCTATTATAAAGGAGACTACCTGATTATTAGAAACTGACGATCCAAAAGTACCGAAAGATAAAAAAGTGGCTCCCAAAAATAACATCCCGGTATATACTCCCATAACCTGCCCCCAGTCCATGTTGCCAAAAAACGAGATACTCAGTGGATACAGGAGAGTTAATACTATTCCCAGTGCCAAAAGAGAAAGTCCGGCCAGATATTTGCCCAGGATAATTTCCCGGTCTTTTATGGGAAGACTGCCCAGTATTTCCATAGTCCCGTCTTTAAACTCTTCGGCTAAAAGCTGCATGGCCACAGCCGGCGCAAAAAATATCAAGATGAGGGGGATATTGGCGGTAAAATTCTGGATGGTCATCCTATCTATTAAAAATATATTTGAAGCAAACATCCATCCGTTTATTAATAAAAACACTATTAGAATTACATAGGCAATAGGGGAATTAAAATATCTTTTCAGTTCTTTTTTTAATAATAGATACAAATTTCTCATCCGTCACTCCCCGTAGTTAATTTTCTGAAAACATCCTCCAGACTTCTTTCGGTTTTATACATGGACACAATCGGCCAATCCTCTTTCTTAGCCATTTCAAAAATATCCAGCCGGGGGTCTTTTTCAAAATCTGTCTCCACTAGAAATCCGCCGCCCCTTTTAATTACTTTATTAATATCGGATATTTTCCCCAATTTTTCTTTAATTTTCTCAAGCGGACCCCTAAATTCAAGATTATATACAGATTTATCCGCCGACCGGATTAATTCATCCTGAGTACCGTCGGCCACTATATTTCCTTCATTTATTATTACAACCCTCTCGCAGGTAGCCTGTACCTCTTCCATTATATGGGTGGAAAGTATTATGGTCTTCTCTTCTCCCAGTTCCCGAATAAGAGTTCTCATCTCCTGCTTCTGATTGGGATCCAGACCGCTGGTGGGTTCATCCATTATCAAAATTGGCGGGTCATGTATTATAGCCTGGGCCAGCCCTACTCTCTGACGGTACCCTTTTGAAAGCGTAGCTATCGTCTGAATTAAAACATTCTCTATTCCGCATACCTTGGCTATCTCTTTTACTCTCTTTCCTATCTGAGCTTCAGTCATCCCCCGCAGTTTACCGCAAAATTTAAAGTATTCTAAAGGAGTTAAATCCTCATACAGTGGATTATCTTCCGGAAGGTAACCTATCATTTTTTTCACGGTCAGCGGATTTTCGACTACACTGTTTTTCCCCACATAAACTTCTCCGCTGGTGGGGGGCATATAACCTGTAATTATCCTCATAGCCGTAGATTTACCGGCGCCATTAGGGCCTAAAAACCCCAGTATTGTGCCGCTTTCCACTTCAAAGGTAATTTTATCTAAGGCCTGTATAGTACCGTATTTTTTGGTCAACTTTTTTATTTCAATCATGATAGAGTCAATAATGATTCCTCTGCAGGAAAAATTATTATAATTAATAATATGAAAATTTTCAACCCTACCCACCTCGGAGACGGACTTTCGGACTTATTTATCTATTAATTTATATAACAAATTTAGCCTATGGTATATTTATTTAAAAAAATACCCGGTCTCTTTATACCAAAAAAGTAGATCAAGAGCATCCAGGGGGATACTTATTTTACTGGAGAAATCTTTCATCTTTTCTTCAATTTCAAAATATTTTTTCCGGCTAATTGTCCCAGGTATTTTCTCTATTACTTCAAACTGTTTAAGCTCTTTTAAAATATGTCTGTCCAGTATGGCTACCTTTTTCCCCCGGCCGGTATTTCTCAAAAAATGGCTGGCCTCTTTATAACCGTATCCGGTCACCCTTTTTACCAGCTCTTCTCTAATTTCAAAAACGGGTATATCCCGGTTAAGTACTTCTTTAATATTAAGTTTACCATTCCGGGTAAATTCATCCCTGGTCCGGACAATATAAGAAGATTTATTATTGGGAAACCTTACCCCGGTTAATTTTTCCCTTATTTTATCCTCCCCGCCGGCATAAAGAATCCCGGAATCTTTAAGTTTCTTTATCGATTTATCGGCATAAACCGCCTTGCTCTGGGGGGTTAAAATACAGAAACACATTTCGGCGAATATTTCCTTCTCTGAAGACCGGCCGTTTTCCTTAAATTCTTCCAGCCTTTCTTCTATTTTATCTTTTTTATTTATATATAAATTGTGTAATTTCTTTAGCATTGGTTATCCTCTCTCTGCTTCTTTTGCATCTATGGAAATAGCTTTCTTTGGGGTAGCGGGACATACATTCAAACATGTACCGCAGCCTATGCACAGATCGGTCTCTACTACCGGCCTTAAAATCTCCACCCCGTTTACTACTTTTTTCCTGTTTAATTTTATAGCTTTATCCGAAACCGGACAGTGCTCCTCGCAAACCAGACACTGGGCATCCTCACTCCAGGGTATACACCGGTCCCGTAAAATTTCAGCTTTTCCCATAATTATATTCTGTTTTTCAGATAATTCTTTAAAAGGTATTGCCCCTGTAGGACAGAGCTTTCCGCATAAATTGCAGTTATATTCACAATGCCCGGTTTCGGGGACTAATTTTGGAGTCCAAACAGACCGCACCCCCCCGTCGACTATGACCGGCTGCAAGCCGTTTGTGGGACACCCCCTCATGCAGTTGCCGCATCTTATGCATCGGTCTATAAATTTTTGTTCCTCCAGGGCTCCGGGAGGTCTAAGCAACCCTTCTACATACGGAGAAATATCCGAACCGGTTTTATTCCTGTCTTTGCATCCCGGTAAAATCGCAACCAGCGTAAGAGACCCGGCCATCTTTAAAAAATTTCTGCGACCGGAGTCAATTTCTCCGTTCTTTTGGGGGTTTTTAGTTATAAAACTGAACTCGGTGGCATTATTTTTACAGTCATAGACACAGTCCATACATAATATACATTCTTCTTTTTTATAGCTGTAATCTTTATTTATGGCCCCCATCCGGCAATCTGAAATACATTTTTTACAATCAATGCATTCAACTGAGACACTCCTTTTAAACGGTGCCCATTTTGAAAATAGAGCCAGCAAAGCCCCCAGGGGGCATAAATTTCTACACCAGAATCGTCTGGAAAAGGCACTGACAAAAATTAATCCAGACCAGAGCATTACAATTCCAACCGTATTTGGAAAATAATTCGTTCTCAGGCCCCCTATAAAATTATTTACCCATCTGTAGGCCGAAAGAAGACCTTCGGGATATCCGGTAAATTCTATTACTATCCTGAACAAACTCTCTATCCCGTTGGCCAGAAAAGGAATAAAGGACATGGTCAAAAAACGGCCGGCAATTGTTATAGGATCGCCCCACCAGGCAAGCTGAATCCCCCGCAACGCAAAAGCCGCTGCAATAAATAAAACTGCGAATTTAATAAATCTTAATCCGGGACTTTCCAGCTCCTTTTTCCGGGATAAAAATTTATCTCTAAAGAACCCGGCCATATCAATCATGGTTCCCATAGGACACAACCAGCCGCAGAATACTCTTCCCAATATTGCCGTAATCCCTAAAATTATAAATGAGGGTATTAAAATAGGGACCAACACCCTTTCAGAAAGGGCCACCATCATTGAAGTTAACGGATCAATTGCAAAAAAAATCTTGGCTCCCGCTACCTCCTGAAAAGGGTACATTGCCCTCCATAAAAAAACCGCAAACAAAACAAAAAACACGGCCTGGGAAAGCCGCCTCAATTTTAAATATTTATTTTTCATTTACTTACAATGACTGTTTTATAATATTTTTATTTTTTACGTCTATATTTCCCACCCCCAGCTTATTGCCTTCAACTATAAAACCCAG
The DNA here is from genome assembly GCA_051745145.1 of Elusimicrobiota bacterium. Lineage (GTDB taxonomy): Bacteria > CG03 > SLGR01 > SLGR01 > JAGXOG01 > CAYZAK01. The sequence continues at coordinate 39,930 of JBNJDT010000009.1, read as the reverse complement.
ATTCTCCGGTTTTTTACCTAAAAGAACGGCGGCCTTAGAATCGGCGAGAACGGCATCCCGGCTGGCTATTACAGTATTAAATATTTCAACATCTTCCAAACTTCCCCCGGACGGCCCGTTCCTTACCAAAACCCGGGTGGCATCAACAATATTAAGATCCGGAGATATGAAATCCGTAAAATGGGCAAGTTTTTCCGAGATGTTCCGGTGAATTTGCCCCCTGTTACCCCCAACCACCCCCATAAGATTTTTCATTGATATGGTAAGGCCGGTTAAATTGTGATGCTTTAAAATAGGAATATTTATAAAACAGTCCGCCCGTAGAACATCTCTGTATATCGGCCAGCCTTCCACCGGGGATTCATAATCAAATTCTGCTTTTTTAAAATTCCAGTCATCCATTTGAAAAACCTCCGCCCCTGCCCGGCGGGCAGCCCGGGGAATTTTGCTGGACTGATAAGACCTTTTTGCATTAGCGCAGGGCCGATCAAAGGCTTTCACCTTTTTAGCCCCGGCTTCAAAACACATCTTCACCACTTCTTCGACCACCTTGGGATTGGTGGTCGCGGCCTGCTTGGGCCGGCGGTCCCAGGACATATTGGGTTTTATAACAACAATATCCCCTTTACTGACAAACTTTTCGATTCCCCCGAGAGCCTCTATTGCCCTGCGGGTAATAAGGGCGGCATCCTCGCCTTTTATGATTGCCACCGGATCTTCAATCGATTCCGGTAAAGTCAGTTTTCCAAGGGGCAATCCCAAATATTCATTCAGTTTATTATTGGCTGCGGATAATTTACCGAAACTTAATCCGGCAATTATTCCCGCAATCCATTTAATGAATTCTCTTCGAGTTATTTTTTTAACTCCATTTATCTTCTTTTACAATTTCTGACAGAGCCAGTCTATCTTTCGGCTTTTCAGTCAACCGGTCTTTGGGATACCCTAAGGTGAGCATTTCCACCACTTCAACTTCTTCGGGAATACCCAGAATATTTTTAACCTTCTGTGGATCAAAAGCTCCTATCCAGCAGGTTCCCAACCCCAGCTCGGCAGCCTGAAGGGTCATATGATCAATAGAAATAGCTAAATCTATCGGATAACACTTCTGTCCGCAGCTCATAACATGCTGGTCGGTTACCGCACAGCAGGCTATTACCACCGGGGCCTCGGCCACCTGGCTTTGCCCGGCAGCCTGTGAAAGTTTTTGGCGGGTTTTGGAATCTTTTACTACTACATACCTCCACTCCTGCCTGTTAGAAGCTGACGGAGCAAGGCGACCGGCCTGCAAAACTTCAGTTAACTTCTCTTCTTCTACCTTTTTTTCTTCTCTATAATTTCTTACGCTGCGCCTGGTTCTTATGGCTTTTTTTACATCCATAGATACAATCTCCTTTCTTATTTTAAAAATATCGTCAATTAATTATTTGACCTAAAAATTTTCCATTCATACCGTTCACTCCTGTTTTCCAATTAAATTAATAAGATGTTTTCCGCACGCTTCTCTAACTAAGTAGACAAATAATACCGCTCCTATAATAAAAATTATCACATTAATATTCCAGGGATTCAATACCAGCCCCAGAGCTATCCCGGCCGCGGGGGCGTGCTCGGTATTAGTTACAGCCATTATAAACATGGCTACCCCCACAGCTACTGCTCCAAAAATCCCCAGGGCGGTAGTTTCAAATTCAATTACACCGGCAGAAAGCGCCATATTCATAAGTTTCCCAAAAAATATACCGGAAGATATTCCCACTACATATCCCCCCAGAAGAGATCTTAGATTACAGAGAAAAGAACGGGGCATGGAAAAAACTGTAAATACTGTCGCCCCCAGGGAAGCTATTAAAGCAGCCTGCTCGAGAACATCCAAAAAAAGGAGAATAAGGACCATTGTAAAAATAGCAACTCCGCATTGAATAAAATAGTTAGCCGGATTCTCCTTAAACTTCCAGTCAAATATATACATAAAATAATACCCTCACTGTCCTCCAGAATTTTCCAATATTTTTTGATACTATAATTTATTAATGGGATTTATTAAAAATTTTATAAAAATAGAAAAGAGAATTCAAGCTTCCAGTATTAGGCAGGCCTGGTAAATTACTTCTATATCATTATCCTTACAGTACCGGATAGCTTTTTTACTTTCCGCGCCGGGCTGCATCCAGACATACTCTGCCCCTTTATCTTTACTTTCTTTTACTAATTTTTCAGTAACCGCAGGGGGGGTAACTAAGCTCACTGAATCAATATCACCGGGTATATCAATTATCTTCTCATAGACATTCAGGCCTTCCACTTTTCCCCCGGCCGGATTTACAGGATATACTTCTTTATTTTTGTTAAGCAACTTTAAAAGAATCTGGTAGGCGTATTTAGATTTTTTCCTGAAAGACCCGGCCACGGCAAATTTATCGCCTTGGAGAAATTTTTCAAACTGCTGCACAGCTATACCCTAAAGGGAGCAGCTCCCGGAACCTTGATTGGCGCAGCTGGGACAGGCAGAGGGGGCCGAGAAACTGTCTTTTACGGACCCTCCACTGTTAAAAGTCGATAAAAGTTTTTCAACTTCTGCATTCGAACAATCGGGACAAGTTATCTTTGAAGAATCTTCTGTTACTCCAATCAGTTTTTCAAATCTGCTGCCGCAGTTTTTACATCTGTATTCATAAATAGGCATCGCTCTTAATCCAGATACGTTTCTACTTTTTCTGCTATAGCTTCTTTGGGAACAGCACCTACGATTTTATCAACTACCTGTCCATCTTTAAAAATTGCTAAAGTAGGTATACTCATTATCTGGTATTGTGCAGCTACCTCTTTGGCGTTATCAACATTTAATTTACATACTTTTAATTTTCCTTCATAATCGGAAGCTATCTCCTTTACCGTAGGAGCTACCATCTTGCAGGGGCCACACCACTCTGCCCAAAAATCCACCAGGACAGGCAAATCCGATTCTATAACTTCCTCTTGAAAATTATTATTATTTACTTCTACAGTCATAACTTTCCTCCTTTAAAATTTCTTAAACTTCTCTTCTGCCGGATTTAATTTTTACCGGCCGCTTTAAAACTACATTCAAATATTTCTTTTACCTTCTCTGGAACTTTAAGGTAATAGCATCTTTTCTTTCCTTTTATCGTATAATCCACTATATCTTTATTTCTCAGTATACCAAGATGCTGGGATACGTTAGCCTGCTTTAATCCCAGAGATTTTTTAATATCTCCGACACATTGCTCATTCTTTAATAATTTCTCTATAATTAACAGCCGCGTCGGATGAGAAAACGCTTTAAAATATTCTGCTGCATTTCTGTATTTTATATCTTTTTCTAATTTCATATTATCATATCCTAATATTATTATATAAAAGCTTGAGGCTTTGTCAAATGATTTAAATTTTAGTAATTAATCCAATATATGAGAAGCTAACTTTTCAGTAATTTGAGCTCCCAGAATAAACCCTATGCTGCCGAGAGTTACGTAGTAAAACTGCACATGAAAAAATTCCATATTTATAAGCTGTATAATGCTGCTTACATGCAGGCTTTGGACCAGAAACTGTCCCAGAGATGCTCCTATAAAGGCTACCATTAAAGTATTAGCCATAGTTAAAATAATATCTTTCTTAACAGCCTGCCCCACTTTAACTATCTTTTTGTTTTCTTTTATCCCCTGATGCATAGCCTCCTTCATAGAGGAAGTTATGCTCATGGCCGCATCCATGATAACTCCGCTGGAACCTAAGACCAGTACAGCAGTTAAAAAATTTCTGAAAAAGCTTACCGGTTTATCGTTAATTTTATCACCTGCGTACTTCATAAGCTGCAGCTCTTCCATATAAACTCCGCTTATGCGGGAAATATTATAAAAAAATATTCCCAGAATTAGTACTGCCAGTATCCCCCCCATAGCACCTGAAAAACAGACTAAGGCCTCTTTTGAAAATCCATGCACTGCCAGCATAGTTAAACCAACAACAATTCCCACCGTGATAACTGTAAATAAAATAGGCGATGCGCCGGAAATTACCGCTGGAATTAATATATATTTTACGGCCAGCACTCCACAGCCTAAAGCTCCGAGAGCGTAAAAAGATCTTCTTCCTCCTACCACCAGAACCAAACCAATAAATAACAATATAAGCAGGACAAAACTTCCCGTTCGATCATAATCCTCAATAAATACCTCGGCCGGCTTATCTTTATCCTCTATATAACTTATTAATACATTCGTATTTTCTGAAAAATTTAAACCCGAAAAATATTTTGCGTGAACAATACTTCTCTTAAATTTACCGGAAACCATCCGTATTTTCACCAGTCCTTCTTGAGCGCGGGACCATTTTCGGGTAACTTCGAGAACTTCCCCCCGGACTATGGTTCTATCGGATTCCGCCATATCCATTAATGGATGAGTATGGAACTCAATGCCCGGCCGGTCTCGAGTCGCCGAGAATACCGGACTACAGCCCCACAAAAGTATGATACTGATAAAAAATATCTTAAACTTATAATTCATTCTTTAAATATCCAGCTGTTTATTAAAGCTGTTACCGGAACCGTAAGTACTAAAGCCGTACTCGATATAATTGCCGACAATATCAAAACAGCAAAGAACTCAAAATTGATTACCCGGTATAGTTGTATATCCAAAATTTCAAATACCCCTATTAGAGGCAAAGCTATACCTGTAAAGACAAGAATTAAACTATTTATCATAGTGGAAATTACATCCCGGCCTACATTCATGCCGGCCGCCAAAACTCTTGAAGCTGTTATACTTTCTGTCTGATCGGCTATATTTTTACTGGCGGAAGTTACAGTTACGGCAATATCCATAACTGCCCCCATACTGGCCACCATAATACCGGCAGCCATTAAACCGTTTAAATCAGTAATATTCCAGCCGTCTAAATGCCGGGAGACCAGGAGAAGCATCCGGGCCTCCCTTGAGAAGAAACCACTTAAGTGAAAATAATCAAGAGAAATTAAAGTTAGAATACCCGCTGAAGCTATTCCGATAATTGCTCCCATTGTAGCAGCAGTTAATTTCCTCCCCGGTCCGAAAATTATATAAATAGAAACAAATATGCCAAAACCTACCACCAAAATAGTGCTGACCAACGGTGAAAATCCTATTTTAATAAGAGGAAGCAATACAAATATTATTAAAATAAAATTCAACAAAACCACCATCAAAACATTTTTATTTTTCCAGCCGACCACCGCTAAAAATATTATTATAAATAATAAGAGAGAATAGAATAAATAGGGCGCCCGATAATAATCTTCCACATTAATTGTTTGAGTACTTTTACCGGGATCCGTAATTTTTAATATAACTTTTCTGCCTTTTTTCACCTGGGTATTGTACCCCTCATATGAGTTTATAAAATTATCGGCAACTACTACCTCGTCTTTTAATTTTCCCGATAAAATCTTAACCTTAACCTTCTGGGTGCTCTCAAATTCAGGGGGGACTTTATCACTTATTTCAATTACCCGGGCCCGGACAAAGGTATTCCGGTTTTTGGAATAAGCATTTACATTATCTGCCCAGAAAAATACACTTAGACTTAGTATAATGGCAACTGCTGTCTTATTATATATGGGAAACTTTTTAATTATTTTTAACATTTTGTAAATTTAGCAATTTTATTAATAATTTTTAATTAATTTTTATATTATAGTTATTTTAAGTTTACTTTTCCAAAAACTATTAACCGGTTCGACTATTTTAAATACCGTTTTTACAATACTACTTTACAAAAAACACCAAAAAGATATAATAATTGAAAGTTAAATGAAAAAAACAAAATCCAAAAAAGCAGTGACTATAAACAGCGATTTTTGCAAAGCTTGTGCCTACTGTATAGAGACATGTCCGGATAATGCTTTATCTTTTAAAGAAACTTTTAACGCCAATGGATATCACCCCGTAGAATGGCAAGGGGACTGCAGTCTGTGCGGTTTTTGCTATATGGTATGCCCGGATAATGCTATTCAAATAAAAGAACAATGAGTACACTCTGGAAAGGAAATCACGCTGTCGTAGAAGGGGCTCTGGCCGGAGGAGTCGATGCTTATTTTGGCTACCCCATCACCCCCCAAAACGAGATTACAGAATATATGAGCGTACGTATACGGCAGGAGGGTCGGGTATTCCTCCAATCCGAGTCCGAACTGGCTTCTATTAATATGGTTTTCGGCGGGGCCCTAACAGGTAAAAAAGTTATGACTTCCTCATCGTCCCCCGGTATATCTTTAATGCAGGAAGGTATCTCTTATATGGCCGGTTGTGAGCTTCCGGGAGTAATCGTAAATGTTCAGCGCGGAGGGCCGGGCCTGGGTAACATATCCGGGGCCCAGGGAGATTATTTTCAGGCCACCAAAGGCGGAGGCCACGGTGATTACCGCCTAATTGTATACACTCCCTCAACAGTACAGGAACTCTACGAAATGACCAGGGACGCCTTTGATGTATCCATAAAATACCGCACCCCGGCAATGATACTTGCCGACGGCGTTTTAGGGCAGATGATGGAACCGGCGGAAATTGAAAAAGCTGACAGTAAAAATTATGACAGCGGTGAACTTCCCGACCGGGGCTGGAATCTCACAGGAGCCAAAGACCGGGATTCCAGATTTATTAGATCTTTGTATATGGGGGAGAATGAACTGGAAGATTTAAATTACAGAATTTTTGAAAGATACGATAATTTTTCCCATCTTGTCGACTGGGAAGAAAAAGAAGTAGAAGATGCCGATATTATACTTGCCGGCTACGGTATAAGCGCAAGAATAAACCTGGATGCTTTTATTAAAGCAAGGGATAAAGGATTAAAAGTTGGCTATTTCCGGTTTAAAACCGTATATCCTTTTCCCAAAAAAAGAATTAATCAGTTAACCGAAAATTCCAAAATCTTAGTAGTTGAGATGTCCATGGGGCAGTTAGTTGACGATGTAAAACTGGCCGCCCGTAATAATGAAAATGTAGAATTTTACGGCCGTCCGGCAGGCGGAATCCCGCAAGTGGACAACATCATTCAAAAGATAGAGGAAATGCTGTAATGAATTTTAAACTGCCCCAAAGCCTCAACAAAGTTAGTACTCATTACTGTCCGGGATGCGGACACGGCATCATTCACCGGCTTTTAGCCGAGGTTATAGACGAGCTTAATATCCGGGATAACACAATAGCTATTGCTCCGGTGGGCTGTGCCGTATTCGGTTATTTTTACTGGAACTTCGATACTGCCGAAGCCGCCCACGGCAGGCCTCCGGCTGTGGCTACGGGTATTAAACGAGTTGCCCCCGAAAAAACAGTGATTACCTATCAGGGGGACGGCGATTTAGCAGCTATAGGGGGAAACGAGCTCCTCCATGCCGCTCACAGAGGAGAAAATATTACTATACTTTTTGTAAATAATGCATGTTACGGAATGACGGGCGGGCAAATGGCTCCTACAACCATGCCTGAGCAAATAACTACCACTACTACAAAAGGCCGGGCCCCGGAAGACGGCAATCCGGTAAAAGTTTGCGAGCTCCTTTCCACTATTAAGGGGGTGGCATATCTTGAAAGAGTGTCTGTTGATGCTCCGTCTAAAATCATAAAAGCCAAAAAAGCTATAAAAAAAGCTATAACTTATCAGTTGGAAAATAAAGGCCTCTCGCTGGTAGAATTTTTATCCATGTGTCCTACGGGCTGGGGGGTTACCCCTGAAGAATCACGGCAGCTTATTAAAGAAAAAATGGCTAAATTTTATCCTCCGGGAGTATATAAAGATATTGAATAAAAAAATAATAATCAGCGGTTTCGGGGGGCAGGGGGTACTTTTTACCGGTACTCTTCTCTGTCAGGCAGGTATGGAAGAGGGAAAACACGTTACTTTCTTCCCGTCATACGGGGCGGAAATGAGGGGAGGGACCGCTAACTGTCAAGTAATAATTTCAGACTCCCCCATAGGTTCGCCGGCTGTAGCCAGCCCCCATATTCTACTTTCTTTTAATAAACCCTCTTTTTTAAAATTTTCGGATAAAGTAAAAGAAAACGGAATTATCGCAGTTAACTCCAGTTTATTTAAACCGGAGAATTTACCGGCTAAAGTAAATACAATCAAAATCCCGGCCAATGAATTAGCCGAAGAATGCGGTTCCCATCTGGTTATGAATGCAATAATGCTCGGGGCTTTAATGGAAAATACCCGCATACTAAAATTTAGTTCTCTTATTAAGGCCGTTCCCGCTTTATTAACCGGCAAAAAAAAGAAATTCATAAAAATTAATAAAAAAGCTCTCCAAAAAGGCAAAACTTACGTAAATTAAATTATAAATCAGAACATACCTTGACTATAAAAAATAAATGCAGAATATGCGGTTTTCAAAAGCTGCAGTTAATACAGGACAGTAAAAAGTACTCATTGTGTCCCAGGTGTAAATTCATATTCACGCACAGACAGTATTTTCCCGACAAAAAGACTGAAAAAGAAAGATATATTACCCACAATAACTCATTGGATAATAAAGGATATGTCGATTTTTTAACTTCTTTTTTAAAAAAATGTGTTTTCCCGTATACTAATTCCGGGGCCAGAATACTTGATTTTGGCTGCGGTCATACCCCTGTTCTTTCATATTTACTGGAACAAAATGGATACAGGGTTAATAAATACGACAAATATTTTTACCCGGATACGGATTATAAAAACCAAAAATACGACATAATCGTTTTAGTAGAGGTAATCGAGCATTTAAAAGACCCCTTAAAAACTTTAAAAAATTTAACCGAGCTTTTATCTAACAACGGCATTTTATCCATAAATACCAGGTTTCATCCGGGAAACTCAAAAGATTTTTTAAACTGGTGGTATAAAAGAGATCCGACCCATAGAAGTTTTTTCTCAAAAAAAACCCTGCATTTTCTGGGAGATAAACTTAATTTTAAATCTATTCGATTAAAAGATAAGGATAAATGTGTATTCAGTAACTGAAATAGCTCTTGCCTATAAACTCCCGTAGAATAGATTTTTCCGGAACTTTACGGGGGGGGATAGTGTCAAAAAACTCAAGATATTTTATAATGCGACGGGCTTCATAGTATTCCGGAGCGCCGTTTTCAAAATCCGTCAAGAGTTCATTTATATAAGATTTAAGTACAGCTTGTTCGTATATAAGAGAAGAATTAAAGAAAACATCCGCGCTTTGTTGAAAGGGAAATATGTACTTATCTTCACCCTCCCTGACTTTCGGAAATCTTTGCAGTGTTTCCCTGGCGGAATATTTTCTGAACTTACTATCCCGTATAAGGCGTCGCATTAACCGGGAATCGGAAGTAAATATCCGGGTATCGTTATCTATGAAAAGTTGAGTCAATGCGCTTACAAAAATTTTATAGCACCTACTGGCAGGTATCTTTGAAGTAATAACCGGATTTAAACCGTGAATCCCCTCAACTAAAAGTACTGACTGTTTTCCCATATGTATTTTTTGGCCGGTTTTTTTCTTTTCTCCCACTTTAAAATCAAACTTCAACCGGTCAACTGTCTCTCCATTTAAAAGTTTCTTTAGATGGGTGTCCAGCAGCTGGATATCCAGGGCCTCTAAACTCTCAAAATCATAATCGCCATCCGGGGTGCGGGGTGTTTCACTGCGGGGTTTAAAATAGTCATCCAGATTAATCTCTTCTGTATTCAGGCCATTGGCCATTAACCGTATTCCCAGTCTTTTGATAAAAGTAGTCTTTCCGGAAGCGGAAGGTCCCGCTATAAATACAATCTTCTGCTCGGGAAAATTTTCGGTAATCTTCCAGGCAATTTTATCTATTTTTTTCTCGTGAAAAGTTTCCTGTATATTTATTAACTGGCCTATATCTTTTTTCTTTATAACTTCATTTAAATCCGATACGTGGCGGACTCCCAAAATAGAATTCCACCGCCTGGTTTCGGTGTATACCCGGTATAATTTTTCCTGTCTGTCGGGATCGAGAGGTAATTTATTTATATTTCCCCTGATGGGAAACTGCAAGACAAAACCGCCTTTATATTTTACCAGTCGAAAGGTTTTTAAATAAGAGGTGCTCCTAACGCAATCGGTAAGAATATAGTCAAAGTATCTCCTTAGAGTTACAATTTTTATCTTATCCCGGTTCAAACTTGATATAGCCCGCACTTTATCCATGCGCCCTATGGTTTTGTACCTGTTTTTCAACTTTTCTTTATCCAGAACCTTTCGGGAAAAATTCTCGTCTTTTTCAACAATTTCCCGCATGCGTTTACTTACTTTTTCTAAAAAATTAGGGGGGAATTTCTCAAGTTCTGTAAGTTCAAAATAATAACCGTGCATAAGGGTCTGACCGATCTGCACATTTACTTTATCGTATAATTCATATATAGCACACTGAAGAAGCACTATTAAACTTCTTCGGTAAATTTCAGCTCCGTGCTTTGTATCGAAGCTTATTTTTCCCCCGGATAATAAACGCATTGAATTATCGATATTCATAAAATCATAATACTTTTTTCCGGATTATTGAAGGGACATACAAATTTTTTCTACCGGTAATTAAAAAACCGGAGGGTTTTACTCGCCCATTACTTTTCGGGCGTATTTTTTGTAAAATCTGGAACGTTCTACCGGATCGGGAATCTCTTTTCTTCTTACAACGGTAACGCTATCTCCCTGGGGTTTATCAAAAGACTGTTCCACAAAAAGCTTTACCACCGGGGCGGGCACCGCATACTGAACATCAAAAGGATCCTGCTGGACTTCACCGGCATTGATTTTTTCAGTCCGGGCAATTGTTCTTTTATAATTATCTCTAACCATTTCCAGCACTTTGGCTACGTTATAGGAATATTTATTAAAATCAATATCATCTATGGATTTTTCCCACAGATTTACGGATTTTAATTCTTCCAGTTCTTCGTCAGTTAATTCTACCGGAGGTTCAAAATAAACTATTTCTACATCATATGGCATTCCCGCAAAAAGGGGATCGGGATCTTCCATGGTAATCGGGGAACGGTATTCCAAATCCGTATTAACGCCATTGTAAAAAGTGTTATACCCTTCCCGTATATAACTATCGAGTAATCTGTTCACCACCCACCAGGAAAGGCAGCTCTCCCAGGCACTAAAACAGGGGCCGTATTCCTTAAATAAAAGATATCTCATATTGTCACAGGAAAAATTCACTACATTGGAAAGTTCATTGTAGAAAGTTGACTTTCCGCTTCCTGCCGCCCCCACGGGCATTATCAGCTTCGGGTCGTCGGTTTTTAGAGTTTCTTCATCCCAGTTGGGATTATTATGGAGGGAATGAGCTATGGAAGCCTGTACGTGTTCATCGCCTTTATCTATAAGTTCATCCAGATTTATACCGCCCACCTGGGCTACTACGATGGCTAATAAAGTGTTTACTATATGATAGGGACTCAGATCAAAACAATACGAATAACGCTTTAAAGTTTCCCCGGCTTTTTCAAAATCAGGCTCATTTTCAATTTTATAAATATCTTTTTCGGGGTCGATTACAAAAATAGGGGCGTCATAAATATTTTTGGCTTCCTTAAGCAGTTCAAGAGTATCTCCGTCTGCCAATTTAGCATTTAAGATATTATTTAAACTAATAAAAATATCTTTTTTAAATAACAGCGCATCGTCATCTTTTAAAATTTCTTTTAAATTGTTAAGTTCGTATTTCTCAGAAATATCCTTCAAAATCTGTACAGTTTTATTGTGAGTATCCATCTACAACCTCCGTGTTTTTATCTACTAAGTATTCTTCTTTTTAAATCAACCCTGAATTATTATGATATATGATAAACTGTTTAATATCAAGTTATTTATTTTTATCTTCATCTTCCGGCAGGGGAGAAGAAGAGTACCATATTATACCGGCCCCGGCTGTAGTATTGGTAAGCTCATCTATGATAATAAAAGAACCGGTGGAATGGTTACGGGTGTATGGATCAATCATTAAAGGCTGCTGGGTCTTTATTATTACACGTCCGATATCATTCAGCCCCAATTCATCCGCTTCCTGCCTGTGCAGTGTATTTATATCGATCTTATACCTGAGCTCTTTTAAAATAGCGTGCACCGTATTGCTGGTATGTTTTATAAGATACCGCCCACCTTCTTCCATTGGTTCTTCGGTCATCCAGCAAATTTCAGCTTCAAATTCGGATTTAATCTTGGGGACGTTCCGCTGGCGGACAATCATATCTCCCCCGCTTATATCAATCTCATCCTCCAGGGTAATAACTACGGACTGGGGAGTATACGCTTCTTCCTGCTCGCCGTCATAAGTTACTATTGATTTTACGTGACTCTTTTTCCCGGATGGGAGTACGGCCACATCGTTTCCCACACTTATTACACCCGATTCTATCCTACCAGCATACCCCCTAAAATCAAGATCGGGCCGTATAACGGTCTGAACCGGAAACCTGAAATCTATAAGGTTCCGGTCCGAAACTATATTTACATTTTCCAGGTACTGCAAAAAAGTACGTCCTTCGTACCAGTCCAGATTATCCCCCCGGTTAACTACCATATCTCCCTTAAGAGCGGATATGGGCATAGCCTGTATGTCATGAATCTTAAGCCGGGAGGAAAACTCAAGATAGTCTTCTTTTATTTCCTCATATACATCCCGGGAATAATCCACCAGATCCATTTTATTTACCACCAAAAGCAGATGAGGGATATCCAAAAGCGTAGCAATAAACGAGTGTCTCTTGGTCTGTTCTAAAACACCTTTCCGGGCATCTACTAAAACTACTGCTAAATCCGCGGTGGACGCTGCGGTAACCATATTCCGGGTGTACTGAACATGTCCCGGTGAATCGGCAATAATAAATTTCCTTTTCGGGGTTGAAAAATACCGGTAGGCTACATCTATTGTAATCCCCTGTTCTCTTTCGGATTTAAGTCCGTCCACAAGAAGAGAAAAATCAATCTGCTCATCTCCCCTGTTCTTAGCTATTTCTTTTATCGAAGCCATCTTATCCTTATATATTCCCTTGGCTTCATACAGCATCCGGCCTATCAATGTAGATTTTCCGTCGTCTATACTGCCGGCGGTCACAAATCTCAGTAAATCTTTTTTATCCGTTACCTGGGGAGTCATCTTTAAAAATACCCTTCTTTTTTCTTATCTTCCATGGAACCCTCGGTTTCATAATCAATAGCCCTGTTTTCCCGTTCAGAACGGACCGCTGTCATAACTTCTTCAATTATCTCATCTACGGTACGGGCTGTAGATTCTATGGCCCCCGAGCACGGCGAACACCCTAAAGTTCTAAACCGTACACTGACTTCCTCAACTTTTTCATCTTCTCTGGGTTCATTAAATTCATCAGCCAAAATTATAAGGCCGTTCCTTCTTATTATTTTTCTTTTTTTAGCATAATAAAGAGGCACTATTTCAATATTCTCTCTTTTTATATACTCCCAGATATCAATTTCCGTCCAGTTGGAAAGAGGGAAAACCCGTACAGATTCTCCGGGATCAATATTAGAATTATATATACTCCACAGTTCGGGTCGCTGGTTTTTAGGATCCCAGGCACCGAAATCATCTCTGAAAGAAAAAATTCTCTCTTTAGCTCTGGATTTTTCTTCTTCCCTGCGGGCTCCCCCTATAGCCGCGTCAAATTCATGTTTTTTAAGAGCATTTAAAAGGGCCTGGGTCTTTAAAAACTTACAGCACTTGTCCATTCCGTATTTAGATGGATGCATACCCTTTTCAATGTAGTCTTCATTTCTGTGGACTATAAGATTAAGATTTTCTTCCTCGGCAATCCGGTCCCTGAATTCAGTCATCTCTGTAAATTTATAGGAAGTATCCACGTGAAGTACGGGAAAAGGTATTTTGTCCGGATAAAAAGCTTTCTGTACCAGGCGCAAAAGCACACTGGAATCCTTTCCGATTGAATATAATAGAACCGGTTTTTCAAACTGGGCCCATACTTCACGTATTATATGTATGCTCTCCGACTCTAATATATCCAGATATGATAATTTATAACCGGAACTCATATTATCTCTCCTGATTTCTTGAATTTATTTTTTTCATAATAGCGTAATATAGCAAACTCAATTATCCTTTTTCAAATTTTACAGTATTTCTTATCACTTTATTCAACTTGTTAAATGTATTTATTAATAATAAATTATTAGTATATTAGTAATATAACACCCTGTCAAATTTTCTCTCTACTTATCTATTAATTTAATCACTTCCGGTGAGACTTTCCTGTATTTGCTCCCGCATTTACAGCTGGTCCTCTCCCCGTTAAAATTAAGTTTTACCCCGCACTTGCATACAAAACCCCGGTGGCGGGCGGGATTGCCATAAGAGAGCCAGAAATCTTTCATATCTTTTGTTACCACACTCCCGGCCCCGGCAAAAGAATACCTCCCTAAAGTTGTGCCGCAAACCACCGTGGCGTTAGCTCCCACGGTAGCTCCCTTTTTAAGGACGGTTTTCATAAATTCATCTTTTCTCTCTATGAATGCCCGGGGATTAATTACATTTGTAAATACAGCCGAAGGACCGACAAAGCAGTCGTCTTCTATAATTACATCATCATATACCGAAACATTATTTTGTATTTTTACATTGTCGCCCACCCGGGCTTTGCCCCCTACAAATATATTCTGGCCCAGGATGCAGTTTTTCCCAATTGACGCGCCGGGCATAACATGGGAATTATTCCATATCTTTGTTCCCCTGCCTATTCGGGCCCCGTCTTCTACCTGAGCAGTGGTGTGGGCAAAATATTTTTTATTTTCAGTACTCATTTTTTAATACCTAATTATATTAACTCCTCAATACTTTTTCCATTTCCCAAAAAATAATCCCCAATATCCAAATACTTCATCACCGTAGGATAAATATCCAGTAAATCAGAACCCTCTAATTTCCTGCCTTTGCGCCATCCCTTTTTCCAGCCCATTAAAATACCCTTCCAGTCGTGAACCCCGTCGTCCGGCCCGGTGTCGTTTTGGGATAAATACATTGTATCGTGGCCCAGGGTACCCGCCGAACGCCTGTTTAAGTTGTCCCAGAATACCATCAAATCCGGGCCCTGTCCCCGGGGGTTTTTGTAAACTTCTCCCGGTTTGTATACCCTTGTATCCCATTTTTGTCCATCAGGTCCTTTTACATTTTTAATCTTTTTTCTGAGCTTTTTTATTTCCTTATCCAGTTTTTTAGGTTTTATTCTTCCGTTTTCTTCTCTTCCTTTTACGTTAAAAAATATTCTTGAATAATATCCGCCCCAGCCCCAGGCCTTTGTTTTTTTCCAGTTAATCCCGGCCTCCTGTATTCTGGTACCTTCTTCAGGTTTTCCTTTAAATTTTAAATAACCTATATCGTTAAGCCACTGGTTTACACAAAAACAGCCCTTCATCCTTTTAGCCCCGTGGTCAGAAGCTACCAGCAAAAGGGTATCCTCATCTATTATATTCATAATCCGGCCCAGCCATTTATCAAGCAACTTATAGTAATCTCTAATAACATTTTTATACTCAGAATCCGGTTCGTACAGGTGATGTTTCTCATCAAAGTATCTCCAGAAAGCATGCTGTACTCTGTCCAGCCCGATCTCTACATGCATGGCAAAGTTCCACTCTTTTTCTCTAATGAGGTATTCTAAGACCTTAAAATGTTTTTCAGCCATATCAAATGCGCTCTCTTTTATCCGGTCTTTGTCTTCCACTCTGAATTCTGTATCTACCGGATATTCCCCGACTAAATCTTCAATTTCCTCTTTTAAACTTTCCGGATAAGTATATCTTTTATCCGTATCGGGCGTGAGAAATCCGCCTATTAAATTACCGTTTATTCTATAGGGGGGAAACGAGGGAGGAATTCCGGAGCATATGGATTTTAACTCTTCAGTCTCCAGCTTATCCCAAATGGCATCCCGGTCTAAATCAGAAGATAACGCTATATCAAAATCTTCATAAGAATAGCCATGCCTGCTCCTAAACCCCCATCTGCCAAGTTCTCCGGGAGTTTTCCCGGTTACCATGGACCGCCAGGCAGGAATTGTTATCGGGGGGACAACGCTCTGAAGATCCCCCCAGACTCCTTCTTTCATAATTTTTTTAACATTGGGTAATTCTTCCTTATACCGGTCAAACACCAGCCCGGGGGCACCGCAGTCCCAGCCTATAAGGAGGACTTTTTTATTCATAATGAGCTTTTACTTTATTTATAAACCGGGATAATTTTTCATCGGGTAAAATAATTCCGGCTACTTCTGTTTTCCCACCGGCCTGGCCTTCTAAAGAATTTGCTGCCTGTTTGAAAAATTTTGTATCACCCTTCTTTAAATTAGAATTTCTACGGACATAAATTTGGGTCCGGTTATCAAAGAAACCGGTATTAATTACCATAACATATTTATAATCGGTTTTTGCGGCCAGCCTACGGGTCAGAGTGGATATTATGTTTTTAGAAGAGTCCACCCGGTGTATTTCCAGGATTTTATCTATATTATCATCGGGGGCTCTTTGGACCAATTCATTTAAATATTTTAAATGATCATCCTGCTTTTTTCGCCAATCATCTTGGGCCATAATTTTATCGGGATTACCGTTTAATTTGAGAACTTCCTCGGAAATTTTTTTTAACATTTCCCGGTCGTTTTCCTTGTAATGAATATCTATAAAATCTTTAGCTTTTACATAATCTTTGTATCTGTTGCCGGTCTTTTTAAGATATTCCCGAACTTCAGGAAATTTCTGAAAACCTTCCGGAGCAAACCTTTCTTCCAGATCACCGGCGATCCCCAGTAAAACAAGATCAGACATATCCCGGTTGAGTTTCTCTTTAAGGACCCAGGTGCATGAGGGCCAGTTCTCTCCGGGTTCCCCCTGTCCAACCGGATTATTATAGGAGACTCTCTTACTTTCCACCGGCTCTCTTAAATGATGATCATACACTATAACTGGTACCCCGTATTTATCCTTTAAATTAATAATATCCCGGGCGGGAACCGAATAGTCCAGTATAACTATTACACCATATTTTTTATCTTCCGGAATATGTATATTGCCGTTTTTAAAAAAATTATCCGGTTTTAACTCGTATGTCCCCATGACCGGAACTATACAGTCAATATCCAAATTACCCGCACTTTCTCTTATAAACTGTTTAAATATTGCGGCTGAACATATACCGTCGGTATCCCAGTGATGAATAATTAAAAGATGGTTTTCACCGGTGCTTACTTTATCTAAATTTTTTATCCATAAAGGTATAGACATATCTTTCTATATTATATTTTATTTGGAGTTGCCATATCTACCACTTATCCTTTTTTATCTTAGGTTTACTTAAAATTCTAGCCAGTATATACCCCATTATCACAATTAAAATGGGCAGTTTCAAACTCTCTAAATAAGGATGAAACCAGGCTATAACCCCCACCGCCGTTACTAAGGGCATTATTATGTAATTTAAAAAAAGGAGAATATTAGATTTTACGGGCTTTTCCGGAACATTATCCGGTATTGATATAACGCCGACTGCTTTAATCTTTTCCAGCAGGGTTTCATAGATTTTATTTGAATTACTTTCTTTTTTCCGGCGATATTCACGGCTCAGCTCATCTAAAGTCCCCGTCTTTGTCTTTATATTTATTAGAATATTATGAAATTCAGGAGTATACGGTTCAAGTTTTATTGCTTTTCGTATTGACTCTTCGGCCAGTTGAAAAAAAAAGCCCTTTTTCTCTTTTTCACCCAGTTTTAAATAAACCCGGGCTAAATATTCATAAGCCAGGGTGTTCTTCTCATCTTCTTTAACTGCTTTCTTAAATTCTCTGAGAGCCTGATGAAAATCTTTTACTTTTAAGCATTCCCTTCCGCTTTCTATCAGGCTTTCCGCTTTCATTACTGTTTTATTTTTAACTTATTATCAGCTCAGGGGAAAGAAATATTAACAGTTCTCTTCTGCTTTTTTCTTCACGCGTATTTTTAAAAAGATATCCCAGCAGGGGGATATCTTTCAATATCGGTATTCCGGATTCGGACTTGGACGTACTTTCTTTAATAAGGCCGCCTATCACAACTGTCTTCCCGCTTTCTATAGTAATTTGCGTATTGGCTGTCCTTTCTGTTGTAACCGGATTATCGGCCTCATATCCTGTCAATTCAGAAACATTTATATTTACCAGTAACGATATCTGTTCACTACCCGGAGAGACCATGGGCGTAACCTGTAAATTCACACCTTCCTGTATAAATTGTATATCTTCTGTTGTCCCTGTGTCAGTGACCTGCCGGGTTCTAACAGGTAAATTTTGTCCCACATGTATTGAAGCCTGTTTATTGTTTTCAGTCATTATTGTGGGTTCAGATAAAGTCTTTGCTTCCTCATCGGAAGATAAAAGATTCAATAGTCCGTATACCTGGGTCTCATCAAGAATTGCCGAAAAATCAATAACCCCGCCTGAACCGCCAAAACTTTCTAATACCCCGGAAGGATCAATATTTTTATCGTCATCCACTCCGTACGGCTCCAAATCCCGACCGGCTCTCAGCCTTTTTTCAGCATCGGCGGGAACCTTCTCATATTCTCCCGTATCGGCATTGTATTCTTCCGGCATATCCATGGGGACAGAAGAGGCCCATGTCATATCAGTCAAAAGCTCATCCCCGGCGCTTACTTCTATCAATCTGGCCTTAATTTTAATCTGCGGAGATTTAATATCCAGCTGGTCTGTCAAAACTTTTATCTTATTTAATACTGATGAGGGGGCTGAAACAATAAGAGCGTTGGACATTGCATCTACGCCAATTGTTGTATTTTCCTGTTCTTCGGAAGAAAGCAAACCGCTCAAAGTTGTTTTAATATCATCGGCTTTACGGTTAGTTAAATTTATTGTCTCCCTCTGAGTGGGAATATCTTCTTTGGGCATAACTCTTATAACATTGGGCCGGGGCTGGAGAGCAACAAGGTCCATTCTATCCATTAAAATATTAAAAGCATCGTAGAACGGTACTTCATTTAATCTTAAGGTAACTTCCCCGCTGACATTTTTTGCCGGAATTATGTTTACATCCATCTTCATTTCAAATGAACGCAGAATATCCAGAATATTTGCATCTTTAAAATTAAAATTTACCGGTTCATTTCCCAGAGTTTTTTCTAAATCAAATTTCGCAACTTCCTCCGAAATCTCGGATATTTTTTCTAATCTTTCCTGTTTCATTTGGGCCCGTTTTTTCTTACTGTTTTTTATCTTTGAAATTTTTTCTTTATGCTCTTCAGTCGGCACATTAGGCTCTAAGCTAAATGTCTCTGTAGTCTCTTTCTCTGGCTCTTTCTTCTTTGCAGCCTCTTCTTTGGATTCTTCTTTTTCCTTTTTTTCTGCAGATTTTTTTTCTAAATCTGATTGATTTAAACTGGCGGAAATAGATATCTGATTTTTAGTAGTCACCTGATCGTAATTAAAATCTTTTCGGGCCATATCTAAAACCACTCTTGTTATTTTAACGGGATCATTTTTATACTGTCCGGAACGGATTCTTTTAATTAAATTTCCATTAACTTCCATATCCTCCTGACCCCAGTTGTGAACCGTACCCACCATCTCTAGTACTAACCGGGGGGGATTGGATACTTCAAAAACATGGAACTTTACCTCATCCGTAGTCTCAACTACTATCCGGTCAGCTGTGTCAGTCTGTTCAACTACTTTTACATTAATTAATTCTTCCCAAGAATTTTTATCCTCCTCGGCTTTTACCGGCCCCGGTATAAAAACCGCGCGGGCAAATAACACAAAAACTCCTAATATTAATGTCAATTTTTTCATAATATTCTCCTAATTAAATTATTTACTATTAAAATTTGTTTCCTTTACTTAATAAATTATTTTATTCAGGTATCGGCAATTCGTATGTTGTATTTTCATCCGTGATTAAAACAACTTTTTGATTCTTTATTATAGCTGCCACTCCCGGAATTTCTTTTCCATCTTCGTTATAAATTCTTCCGTCTTTTACCATAAAAAAACCATCCGGGCCGGTTAACATACCGTATTGATCTTTTGTATCTTCCATAACTCCGGAAACAATCAACCGTTCCGGATTTATGCCCGGTATATTTGTACCGGAAGTTCCGCCGGATGACCGGCCTGTTCCGCCTTTTTTCGAAAAAGGGGAACGGTGCTTAATCCCCTTATACTCATAATCGGGCGTCTCTATTTTTTCCGGTTTTTCTATTTTTACATTCTTTTGCTGTGCTGTTCCCCGGGAATTACGAGTTACTTTAACTTCCGAATCCCCACATCCTAGAAAAAATACAACTAATGCTGCTGCTACTGCCCAATTTTTAAAAATATAATTATTCATTCTTTAAATGTATAAGCTACTATTTGAAAATTAGCTTCCAATACGTCCTCCCCCTCTTCATTAACTTTAGGCGAAAAAGTAACATTCTTTATATTAAAAATCCTTTCCATCTGGGCTATTTCTGTAAAAAAAGCCCCCAAAGTATGGTAGTTTGCTGCCAACTTCAATCCATAGGGATGGGTCTGGTAATACTCGCTGCTTTCTTTGCTGGAAACTGTAATAGTTTTTACACCCATCCCGAATTTAGCAGCCGTATCGGTTATACCTTCTATAAACTGGGGCAATTCTTTAGTCTTAGGTAATTTTTTTTCTGTCTCTTTAAGTTGACTTTCAAGTAATTCAAATTCTTTTTCCAGAGTATCCAGCTGCTGGGCCTGAAGTCTCATTTCTCTTAATTCAGATTTTTTCTTCTCTAAAGTTTTCTGGGCATCCTCTATTTTATCTGTCATAGGCGCATAAACATTACTATATAAATAAAAAAGCCCTATAACCCCTAGTACGGCTAAAATAATTTTTTGCTGTTTAGTTACTTCGCCTACTTCTAATTCCAAACCCATATTCAGTCCTCTTTTTGTCCTTCTTCTTCCGCAGCTCTATCATACCGGCACGTAAGATCAAATTGCCTTACTTCTTTTCCTTCATCATTATTTTCTGTATTTATACCCGAGAACTGTATATCAGAAAATTTCTCAGACTGCTCAAGAGCATTTATAAACTTCGCCGTAGCATAATTATCTATGGCATTTACCCCCATACTCAACTGCAAACTTAAATCCTCGGTGCTGGTATCCAGATTTTTCAACCATACGCCCGACGGTACTATGGCAGCCATATCCTCCATAAATAGAGGATAAAGTAACCGTGATTCCATCAAATCCTTTATAACATTAATCTTTTTATCAAGCTGAGCTTTACTTTTCTTTATGCTGTTAACTTTTTTAACTACCGATTCAAGCTGGTTTAATTCCTTTTCAACTTTATCGATTTTACCATTTACAGAAGATAACTTAGATACTCTGACAAAATAAAGCCCCCCGAATACCGCAATAACCATCACAACTATTCCGGCTATTATAAAACTCTTCTTGCGAGCGGCGGCCTTTTCTTCTATTTCTTTGGGAAGTAAATTTATTTTTATCATTATTCTAAATAATTAAATTTATTTATTATCCCCAATTTTACGAGATGCCAGTCCGGTAATTACTGCATAAGCGGGAGATTTTTTTTCTATATCTCCGTTAACTTTATCTATATTTGCATTCTGTAAAGGTCGGAATATCTCGACGGGAATACCTAAATCTTCTTCGACAAAATCCGACAGTCCTTTCAAAGAAGCTGTTCCCCCGGATAATACGATTTTTTCTATATTTACCTCATGGTCTGCCTGCTGACCGCTGAAATAATCTATTGAACGCTGTATCTCGGAATTAAGTTCACGGACAACCGGATATAAAATTTCGTAAACCTGCGCTGCTTCATCTTCAGATTTTCCGGATTCTGCCGGTTCCTGTTCACCGGCATTATTTTTCCCGGTCAATCCGTACTTTATTTTCAATTTCTCAGCCGGATCGGGGCCCTCTAAATTCAATTCATCCATAATTGCCCGCGTAAGAGTCCTGCCGGCGGTATATAAATCCCGGACAACTTTGGAAACCCCCTCTTCTATAATACTTATATTTGTCGTGGAAGCCCCTATATTAACTAAAACAATCATATTGGGACTTGCCTCTTTATTTACTAAATCATAGGCATTTTCCAGTGCAAACGCATCCACATCGACTATAGAGGGTTTTAACCCGGCCTGCTCTATTATCTCCACCTCTTCCTGAATAACATCTTTTTTGCTGGCCACCAGAATTGTTTCCATCATCATCTGACCGTCTACTTCCACATCCCCTATTATCTGAGTATCCATATCAACTTCTTGAATATTAAAAGGAATGTGCGGCTCTGCCTCAAACTGGAGAGTTTTCTGCAAATCTTCGGGACTCATCTTTGGGAATTTGACAAATCTTACTATTACTGAACTACCGGAAATAGAGACCGCGGCATTCTTAGTGCCAAAACTATTATCGGCGAGTATTCCCTTAAGTTCTTCTATATAAATTTGCTTTCGCTCCTGAGGGGACCTGTCCCATACTCCCCTGTCAGCTATATTTTTCTGTGCAAAATTTTTAACTAATAACTGATCATCAGAAGATTTTAGCTCCAGAAGTTTAATATTACTGGTCCCTAAATCAATCCCGACTACTTCTTTTTTGCCTGCAAAGGGAAATATTGACATAAATTTTATATTTTATCTCCTTAAAAGTTCTCTTTGAGAACTTGAATTTCATTGTAGGAATACTAACACATGGCTATATTTTTGTCAAGAAATTCAACGGGGGTTTTATTTAACTAACTTATCCACGGTTTTATCAGCATAAACAGATAGGCATTAACTACAGGTTAAAAAATGGGGAAGTCTTTTAAAATTAAAGTTTCTTTATGGCTTTAATTCTGCCTGCCGGATTATCAGAACGAGTAATATATGACCCAACCGAAACTTCATCTGCCCCGGCCTGTTTGCATAAGAGGGCAGTATCGACATTTATTCCGCCATCCACTGAAATTTTAAAATCCAAGCCCCGCTTTTTTCTTTTTTCAGCAATCTTATTAATTCTCTCCAGACTTTCTTCTATAAAACTCTGGCCCCCAAAACCGGCATACACACTCATAATCAATACCCTTTTAACCTTATCTAAATACGGATATATTTTTTCTACCGGGTAATCGGGATTTAAAGAGAGTCCCAAATTATTTTTTTTAAGAAGACTTTTATTTTCCCGGGTTAGAGCTTCCGCATGTATAGTAACGGTAGAGGAACCGGATTCAAAAAACCTATCTGTAAATTTTTCCGGATTGGTTATCATTAAATGAGAATGTATAGGTAATTCAGTTATTCTGCGGACTGTTTTTACAATATCCGGACCAAAAGAAATATTATCCACTAAATGCCCATCCATAATGTCCATATGAAAGGAATTTGGTTTTCCTTTTTCGATTCTATTCATCTCTTTTTCCAGTTTTCTAAAATCTAAATTCAATATAGATACAGATATTTTCATTATACTTCCCTAATTTCCAAAACCAGCTGATAATTATTCAGAATTTTCTTCAGTTTCATCCCACATATCTTCAATACGGGATTCTTCTTCTTTCTGTATTTCTTCATCAATTTTTTCCTGGTCATTCTGCTCAATTTCTTCTTCGCTATCCGCCTCTTCCAAACTCTCTGATTCTTCTTCTTTTAAAAGATCTTCTTTTTTTAATACTCCATCTTCAAAAATTTCTACTTTTGTATCTCCTAGAACTTTAACGGGAATTTCTAAGCGGGCACCGCCGGAAATCTCCTCTTCCTCATATACAACTCTTTTCGACAAATCATCTTCTACCTCTATCTTTATATCTTTGGGATGTCCGCTTTGAACCACTTCATAATAAATAATTTCATCTCTTACCACTCTTTTTTCACTCTCCCGTCTTGAAATAGTAAGTACAACTTCGGTATCTTTAACTATGGTATAGTCGACTTCCGGGCTTTGTTTAACCACTATTCCTTCAGACTTATCGTCGACAAGTTTAGTATTAACGCTTTCTATCTTCAGATTCATATCATTTATAATTTTTTCCGCTTCTCTTATATCCTTCCCCAGAAGATCGGGCATCTTTTTTACCTCTTTTTCTTTTGCGGGCCCTTTACTGACTACAATATCGACATAAGAATTTTCCTGGACTACTTCCCCGTCTCTAGGATCTTGAGCTACAATATGTCCTTCTCTGACTGAATTGGAATAAGTCCGGGTTTGTTCGCCTATATCCAAACCGGCCTGCCGAAGTAATAGTTCTACCTGCCGGAGAGATTTACCCTCTAACTCAGGGACAAATACAGTTTTACCGCCTGTAGATATTACTGCCTCTATCGGTTTTCCTTCTTTAACCATAAACCCCGGAGGAGGAGATTGGGTAATTATACTTCCGTCCGGAATATTGGAGTTATATTTTTCCGCTATTTTCATTAAAGAAAGATTATATTCCGATAATTCTGACAGCGCTTTTTTAAGGGGCATTTCGGTTATATCCGGTACAATTACTTCTCTGCGGCTGTGTATTACCCGGTTCATTAAGCTATTGACCAGAATTACGGAAATTACTCCCACTACAACTACCATGGACAGTATTAAAAGCCCGTATTTTAGGTACTTTTTACTTTTTTTGAGTTTAAATTTAAACATAAATTTATATTAAGTCTATAATTTTTTATTTAATATGACAAATAATAGTATAAAATTATTCCGATAATTACAACCGCAGGAAAAACCAGAAGCCACCACCGCCGCGGTGAAGTTAAGCTGCTTACTACATTTATTTTCTCTTTAGGTTTCCCCAGGTATCGTCCTACTATACCGGGACCGTAACGGACAACTATTTCTATGCCTTCATCGGTCTCTTTCACATCCTCCGCCGGTGCAGAAAGAGGCGCCAACTTATCATTTTTTCTGCCGCCGAGAAGATATGATAAATAAATTCCGATATCTCTTATATCCACGATACGGGTAACCAACATATCCCCTGCTTCAACTTTATCCAGCCTTTTTTTAGGGATCTCTTCCTGGTCTTTAACAAATTCTACATCCAGAGCAATTAAGGAGGGATAAGTTTGCTGATCATCCAGGTGCAATTTAAATTCATCATTTATCTTATCTTTATCGGTAAGATACCTAAATTGCCGTAAATTAAGTTTTTCACCGGTTATATCTATATTGAGCGCTACTTCCCGGCCGGTATCGTATTTTATAACATCCTTTACTTGAGTTTTAAAATCCCGCTGAATTTGCTCTATTTTATTTTCTTTAAACAACCTGTAAAATTTGCCGGGATCTTTTTCCTGAATTTTTAAAATTATAGCCTGCTCTATTCTCTGAGTTATTTCCCTCAAACTACCGTCTTTCAACCGCCGGGAATAAAGCTCTTTCTCAAATGTAAACCACTGCTTTTGAATGTTAGTTTCATAAATCTCGGGATTACAGCCGGCAACCGCCGCATACCGGAGCATTCTGTTTTCTCTAATATTATATATTAGCATCAATAAACCATATATATTTACTTTGTCAGCGCGAAACTTACATTTTGTCACACCTATAGGCTTTATATCCCGGGAAATCTGTTTCAGCGCCAGAGTTATATTGCCATTAGCTTCTTCTAAATACCGGCGGGCTTCCTCTTTTGTACAGCCCGTTTCTTCCCGCAGGACATTTATATTTGTAGAATTTATCTTGTTCTTGGATGCGATTGCAGGTATACCTCCTTAAGTCTTTTTCTGGTTAAATGGGTGTAGCGCTGGGTGGTCTGTAATCTCCTGTGCCCCAGTAACTCCTGAACTGTTCTCAAATTACACCCTTCCTCTAACATATGTGTGGCAAAACTATGTCTTAAAGTATGGGGGCCTATATTTTTATTGATCCCGGCCATAGCCGCGCTTTTTTTTACTATCCTGCGGACACTTCTGGCTGACAGACGATTACCGGATTTTGTAATAAATACTGCCTGCGGGCCGGTACTTCTTACGCCAATATATCGGTGAACATGTTTAACGGCTTTACTGCCCAGCGGCACTATTCTTTCCCGGTCTCCTTTTCCCGTCACTTTAGCGGTCCCCCCCAAAAGATCAATATCTGACATATTAAGATTTACCAGTTCCGCCACCCGACAACCGGTTGAATATAAAAATTCCAATATAGCTCTGTTTCGAATTTTTAATTTTCCTTTTCCACAGACAGAATTCAGTAAAGTCGCCATCTCTTTTTTAGTTAATACTTCGGGATATATTTCTCTGTTTTTTCCAGAAGTTATTTTCCGGGTAGGATCGCTAAAGACTATATCGTTTTTTAATAAAAAATTAAACAAACTCTTTATAGAAGAAAGTTTTCTGTTCATAGTTGAACGGCTAAGATTTTCTCTCAATTGCGAGAGATATTCTCTCAAACTAAAATGATCTACATTTTTAAATGTAGTTATATTTTCTTTTTTTAAAAATTCAACAAAATTTTTTATATCTGTTCTATAAGCTCTCAGCGTATTTTCAGAATAATTTTTTTCCCGTTTAATATATTCCATAAAAGAATTTATATCATTTTCAACTACACCGGGGGACATTATTTTCCTCCATCAGCTTTTTTAAGACTGATCGTAAATTTACACTTAGGATACGCCGTACAAGCTATAAATTTTCCCCGGGGGCCGCTTTTTACCACCGTATTTTCACCACATTCAGGACATTTCTGGTAATCCAGGGGGATAGTTATTACTTTTTCATTTTTTCCCACCGCCCGGGTAGTTCTACACTCAGGATATTCTGAACAGGCTAAAAATTTGCCGTATTTTCCGCGTTTGATTACCATGGAAGAGCCGCATTCCGGACATTTATATTGAGTAGTTTTAGGTTTTATGATTTCTCCGTCTTCATCAAGCGGAAACGTCTGTTTGCAATCCGGATAGGCAGTACAGGCTACAAATTTACCGTTACGCCCGCGCCGAATTACCATCGGCGATGAACAACGGGGACATTCTTTATCTATTTTCTGATCTTTTAATCTGTCCATATTTTGAACCGCACTCTCATATTCTTTTTTAAACTCTGTATAGAAACCTTTAAGCATTTTTTTCCAATCTAACTTTCCGGCAGCTATTTTATCAAGTTTATCTTCCATGCGGGCGGTAAATTTTTTATTCATTACACTGGGGAAATGCTCTTTTAAAACGTCGTTCACTAAAATCCCTATATCCCGGGCAGCCAGACTTCCTTTAATACTTTTTACGTATTTCCTTTTAAAAAGCGTCTTTATTATAGAAGCATAAGTGGACGGTCGACCGATGCCGTTTTTTTCCAATCTCTTGACAAGAGTAGCAGGCGTAAAACGGGGAGGCGGTTTAGTTTCATGCTCTTTTGCTTTTAAGGTATCCCAAATATAATTTTCACCTTTGGTTACTTGAGGTAAAATATTCTCCTTCCACTTTGAAGACCACAATTTTGTATAGCCGTCAAAAAGAATTTTTTTGCCCTTACTCCTGAATTCATAATTTTTACATTTTAATTTAACTGTAATATTTTCTACCACTGCCGGACTCATCTGGGAGGTTATAAGTCGCTGCCATATAATTTTATATAATTTAAACTGATCTCTGGTTAATGTACTCTTTATATATTCGGGTTTTCTTTTTACTGCCGTCGGTCTTATACACTCATGAGCTTCTTGAGCACTCTTTTTAGACTTAAAAGTATTTGGAGATCGGGGAAGATATTTTCCTTCATAGGTATTTTTTATATATTCTCTGGCTGACTCTATAGCTGACCGGGCAATTTTAAAAGAATCCGTTCTCATATATGTAATTAAGCCGGTGGAAGTTCCGTCGGGAAGTTCCACACCTTCATACAGTTGCTGGGCTATACGCATAGTTTTTGCCGGAGTAAATTTCAAAGCGCTGTACGCCGCCTGCTGTAAGGTTGAAGTTATATAAGGAGGTTTAGCATACTTTTTTCTTTTATTCCTCTGAATTTTCGTAACTTCTGCTTTCTTATTTGCGCACTCCTCTATAATTTTATCCGCCTGTTTTTTCTGAATTTCCAGTTTTTTGTATTTCTTGCCGTCTCTCCCCCATAATTTTGTTTTAATTTTTTTTGCTTTATCAGCGCTGCCGGTCAAAAGCCCTTCAATAGTATAGTATTTCTGAGAACTAAATTTTTGTCTTTTCTTTTCCCGCTCGGCAACTATTGACAAACCTATTGATTGAACCCGACCGGCTGAAAGACCAACTCTTATTTTCTTGGATAATAGAGGAGAAATTTTATAACCCACTAATCTATCTAAAATCCTTCGGGCCTGCTGGGCATTCACCAGATCCATAGAAATTTTCCGGGGGTTTTTTAAAGATTCTCTTACTGTTGATTCCGTAATTTGATGAAAAGCGATCCGGTCGGCCCTGCTGCTGCTGTAATCTATATTAAGAATATCGGCCAAATGCCATGCGATAGCCTCCCCTTCTCTGTCTTCATCCATGGCAAAATAAATTTTTTGATAATTTTTCACCAGTTTTTTAAGCTTTTTTAATATTCTTTTCTTTCTTTTGTTTACTTCATATTCGGGTGCAAAATTATTGTCGACATCCACCCCCAGCCTTTTTGCAGGAAGATCTCTGACGTGTCCTTTACTGGAAACTACTTTATATTCTCCCCCTAAAAATTTTGTTATTATTTTAGCTTTTGTGGGGGACTCTACAATTATTAAATCTCTATTCATTACTATTTTCTAACATATCTTTTTAAAGAAAGCTGTTCAATTTTTCCCTGTAATTCAAGTCTGGTCAATTCAGTCATTAATTTTTTTGTACTCATTTTAGTTAGCCGCTTTAGCCGGTCTATATGAACAGGTTCTTCACCTACAATTTTAAGAATTTCTTTTGCTTCTCCGGAAAAATTATTCTCTAAATTCTTTTTTTCTCTATGAGAAAGTAATTTCTTATCTAAAATAAATTCCAGGCCGTCTACAATATCCTCCGGCGCTGTTACGGGATGCGCCCCCTCTTTTATTAATTTATTTGTACCTTTACACTTTTTTGTAAATATATTACCGGGAACCGAAAAAACTTCCCGGTTCTGTTCTAAGGCCTGATAAGCTGTTATCAGCGCTCCCGACCTTGACGGTGCCTGAGCCACCACTACTCCCAGGGAAAGTCCGCTTATTATTCTGTTCCGCTGGGGGAAATTATGTTTTTTAGGGGGAGTATCCGGCGGATATTCAGTTACAACTGCTCCGTTATCCGCAATTTTATCCATAAGTCCCTTATTCTGCTTTGGATAGGGCTTGTCCAACCCCCCGCCCAATACGGCAACTGTTCGCCCCCCTCCGTCAAGAGATGCCCTGTGAGCTACTGAATCTATACCCAGGGCGCAACCGGAAATAACAGTGATATTTTTTTGTACAAGATATCGCGAAATTTTTTCAGCGGCCCGCTTTCCGTATTCCGTACATCGGCGCGTTCCGACAACTGCCACACTATTAAAATCTTCAGGTAATAATTTTCCTTTCGAGAATAGGACAACCGGCGGGTCATATATTTTAGAAAGCATTACCGGATAATCACTGCCGGTATAAATATATATCTTATATCCCTTATCTTTGATTTTTTTCAGCTTAATTTTACCGGCTTCCCGGTCTTTTAAAGCTTGTTGAATTTTTTTTATCTTATTGTCAGAAAGACCGGTAATATTTTTTAATTTGCCCGGAGAAGCTTCATATATCTCTTCTGCTTTTTCAGTACTATCAAGTATCTTCTTGATTATTCTATTTCCGAGCCCCGGTGTGGAAAGCAGTTGCAAAATCAGTACTTTTTTTGACATAAATTGTTTTATATATTAAAGCAGTTCGTCTTCAATATCTTTTGAAAAATATTGTTTATCTTTAGAATCACGGGTGGAGGTTTCTTCGCGTTTATCAGTATTCTCCATTATTTTTTCAGGTGCTTTTTCTTCTAAAAGCTTATCTATAAATTCCTCCTTTAAGAAAATATGCCTCAAATTCTTAGGGATACGACCGGCGGCAATAATAAGTCTCTCCGGAGTTATTTTTAAAGACTTTGCTATTTTTCTCAGATCTTTTTCCTCTCGGGGGGGATTTCTTTTACCATTTAAAATTTTAGATAAAAAAGAAACATCCAAATCTGACCTGCGTCCTAATTCCCGCAAACTTATCCCTTCTTTTTCAATACCATCTTTTATGATTTTATTAAATTCTTTCATTTTATTAATCTTTTTGCCTGTACAAAATTTTTCCGGTAGTAAGATTTCCTGCTGAAATTATCTATTTTAACCCTCCCCGATATTTGAGCTGAATGAATAAAATCATTCTGTCCTAAATAAATACCGACGTGGTCGATATTGCCGGTCTCTGTTTTAAAAAAAAGTAAATCCCCAGGCCGTAATTGCTCTTTAGTGATCTTCGTTCCTCTACTTACTTGGTCTTTAACCATACGGGGCAACCTAAAACCTGCTGTCTGAAAAACATTTTTAACAAAACCCGAACAATCCAGCCCTATTTCTCGGGTAGCTCCCCCATAAATATAATCGGTTCCCAGTAAATCCAAAGCATTTTTAACAATATGAATTTCCAATTCTTTTACTGTCTCAATATTCTTCTTTTCACCGTCCCGGAGTGAGCCAACCTTTTTTACGAGCGGCATCTTTTTACTTATCAGCTTCCCCGGCAAATCTGTTTTAGTCCTTATATTTTTGGCTTTTTTAAGGGCAGCTGCCCGGCTTTTAAATTCCCCGGCATAGACCCTGTACTTATATTCCTTCTCTAATCTAACTTTAATATTAGAACTTTGTAATTCTTTTACAAATTTTTCTGCCCTGTCTTTTTGAGAAAACTCTTTTATCAGTATTTCCCACCCGCCATAAGCAATATCAGCACTACTTATAAAAACAGCAACCAATACAATACCCGGTATAATTTTATTAAATTTAAAATTACTCAAAATTATAGTTTTTATTTTAATGTTTCCATTTTTAACTCAAAGAATTGTTACCCAAAAAACTGAAATCGTTATTAATTAAAAATCAATACGGTAAAGTTAATTATTCGGCCAGCAGTAATTTTTGCCCTTTTTCAATTGGCAATGACGTATACACCACCCGGGCGGTTGCGGTCTCTTCTTCTATATCCCCGGTAACCCGGACAGTGCCCACTCTTCTTACTATCCGTCCGTGTAAATCTCCGGTTTCGGGATGATATATTTCTCTACCCTGTTCATATAAATGTAATTGCTGATCTTTTTTAATACCGTCATTTTTTCCCGCATCAATAAATAAATGATCCCCCTGCGCCTGTAACATATTAGAATTTTCAAAGCCCATAACCGTAGCATCAAACACAAACCCTAAAGGAGCCAGAAAAACTTCTTTATCTTTCTTTTCTTCTTCATCTTTTTCTTCCGTTTCTTCTTCAACTTCAGGTACTTCGGGAAGTTTACTGACAAACCGGGGTAAAATTAATTTATCTCCGGGAAAAATCCAATGCGAATCTTTTATATAATCGTTATAATTGTATATTACCTTCCATAAATCTTTGGTACCGTATTCCCGCTTGGACAGCCCCGTAAGAGTATCTCCTTTTTTTACAGTATACACATCCAAAATAACTTCTTTGGCCTCGGGTACATCTAACATATCTATATTTTTTTCGGCCCTGGATTTGTCTTCCCCGTTTTCCGTCGTAGAAGGTGGAGATGGTTCTGGAGGTAATTTTTCCAAACTCTCTTTTACTTTTTGAGAGTCATTCTGTGAAGCTTCAACCTTTTTTAAAAATGTGATTCCACTGATCTGAATAGCTGTAAATATGATTAAACTCAATATTATTTTAGCAATGCGACTAACCGAAATATTCATTTTTTTCTCCTTATATATGGTATTGTACAATTTAATTACCCGGATACCCTATAATCTTTATTAATTACTATATCTGCTTTGTTTTTCTGTGAAGATATGATATCATGCTCTATCCGGAGTATCTTATCCATATATTCATCTAATTCATCTCTGCCCCGTTCTTTGCGGTGTTCATAAGTATCTTCATAAGTTCTATCTATAAAAACCTGGTAATCCGCATTATGTAATTCAGTGGTATACGTGCCTTCGGCAACTATGATATCAATGCCGTTGCCATCTACTTTCTCAGTTAAAATATCATCATTTTCATAATCAATAAGGGGTTTATTAAATTTAAGTTTCCGGCCGGACTTTATATTTTCAATATGTTCATCTAAAAGATCTAATTTAACTTCCCCCATACCCACCCGGTCAATATTATCCCTGCGGGCCGCATCATTTGATTTAGGGGGCAACTTAAAATAATCATCCTGGGCAAATATAATGCTGTTTAAACCATTTTTTTTCTCAAAAAGTCGCGCTATTTCCGAACCTATTTCGGATTTTCCGCTGCCGGATTCTCCGGCGACCGTTATAGCTACCGGTCCATCTTTCTCTAAAACTTCTTCGGATATCTTATCGTAAACCTGCCCTGCGGCCCTTTTGTGATGTTCTTTAACTACTATTTTATCTCCTAACAATGCTTATACCTCCTAAATTAGGTTACTTTAAAATAAAGATGTCTTAACTCATGCCGCAGCTGACTGTCATCTCCGGTTTGAGGATCTATAAAATACTCCGGAATATCAAAGTCATTTTCACTATCAACATCTTTTTCAACTACTTCTTTAAATAATTTTTTATAACCCTTTGAAGCTATCCGCCAGGTGTATCTTTCTTTTACACGTTCCATTCCTTTATTAGAAAAATTTTTCCACTTACCGGCTATTAAAAGTTTTTCCAGCCCTTTTTTAAGAGAATGAGGGAATTTAGGCTCTATAAGAATACCGTATTCCCCATTATTTAAAATCTCAGATGGGCCTCCGTACTTTGTGGCTACCACCGGCAGTCCCGAAGCCATTGCCTCGATAATAGTTAAACCGAAAGGTTCATGTAAAGCCGGATTTACAAAAATCCACTTTTTCCTTGCCGCATATCTGTATACAAAAGGCATCTCAGTTTTATAGTCAAAGCCGGGCGTAAAACTCACTTTGCCCTCAAGCTGCCAGTTTTCAATAATATCCGATATATCCTCCACAATAAATTTTTCGTGTTCTTTAAACTTATCCCAATTTTCCGGATCTAAGGGGTTAGCTACGTTACCCGCTATTATAAGTAAATTAGCGTTTTCCTGAAGAACCTCACTGGAAGCGTAAGCCCTTATAAGTCCGGTGGGATTTTTCTTGGCATCAAACCTGGCCGCCGACAATATACAGGGTAAATCCTGTCTGTCTTTATCTATATATTTACTAAGTCCTTCCTGTAATTTATTTACAGCTTTTTCATAGAGTACTTTATCCTTCTCCTTCTTGTGATATGAAAAAAACTGATCCGGGTCTATCCCGGGAGGTATAATATGAAATTTCTCTTTATTATCGATAGCATCGTCATATACTTTATGGCCGTACTGTTTTTCCACTTCTTCATTAGTAGAGGCTACTATCGCGCTTGAATTTCTAAAAGTTACCCTTTCCGCCGATATTCTCCGGTGAAATTTAAACTGTTTATTAATCATCTCAAAATTTGAACGGGATAGATTAAGGTTATCCATTTTAGCGCCGCCCAGAGAATGGCCGGTATGGGTAAATGGTACGTCCATTTTCTCTTTTAGCATTGCCCCGCAAAGACCGGCATCAGCATAATGAGTAGTAAATATATCCGGTGAATACCCTTCTTTTTCATAAAATTCTTTTATTCCATCCACAAAATCTTTCATCAGGGGCCACAGTTTTTCTTTTTCTATGAATTTATCCCTGGGCCCGCATTCAATTCTAACTATCCTGACATTATCCGAGTAATTCTCTATTTTTTTATCATACCCCGGCCACTCAGTATCTTCAAAATAACGGGTAAAAACATCAACATGACCGGTAATTTTCCCCAGTTCTTTGGCAAGTTCTATTATATAAACTGTCTGCCCGCCGGTATCCGGATGACTGGCAATCTGTAAATCATCCCACCGGACATGTCCCTGGGGATTTACTAACCCAACTGTTAAATCATTTTTTTTACTCATGAAATCCTTCCTTCAAAATACGGATAATACTGCTAAACTCTACTATTTTAAAATCTTTTATTGATTATACTCATTCAAAATTGTTTTTTCAAGTTTTAAATATTTAGAAAAATATTCTATAAAATTCTTTTTCAGAATAATAATAAGTACTTTGTAATATAATTATCATTATTATTCTTTACTGTAACGTACTGTAAAATTTAAATTACGATAATAATGTACTTAAATTTTTATAAGAATAATACCGGAAATTATTAAAATTCCTCCAAGTCCGCTGGTAAAGGTAAGTTTCTCATTTAAAAACAAAATTCCCACCGCCATAGCCACTAAAGGAAAAGCTGAAGTTATGGGGACAACTTTTGAAGCGGACCCGGACTTTAGAGCATAATAATAAGCCAGATGCCCGAGCAAAGATGCCAGAATTCCTTCGGCGGCTATTGCCAGCCCGCTGCGGGATGTAGTAAGTGAAAACATTGAGCTGAATTTTCCGGTTAACCCCACCCAGATAAATAAAATTACCGTTACCACAAAGCTCCTCAAAGCCAGAGCCACTCCCGGCTGAGCATTGACAAGGCCCATTTTCCCAAATATGGGAGCCACGCCCCAGAATACTGCCACGGTTAAAGCAAATACAAATGCTGAAATTTTCATACCCCTCCTTATTCCTCTCTTTTATTTTGTTTTACAACATACTACCCGGAAATATAAATTGATACCGGGTTCTTTTTTCCTTTTACCTGGGTTTTTTTATAAAATTTAAATTTATCCGGCTTCTTTAGCCTTGCCCGGGTAAGTTCCGATATGGAAACTGTATTTACCGGACTTAGACTCTGTATACGAGCGGCCGTATTAACAGCATCTCCTATAACAGTTAAATCCTTGCGGTCAGTGGTACCTATCGGTCCCTGAATAAGAGCTCCGCTGTTAATTCCTATTCTAACATTTATTTTATCTTTACCTTTTTTAATTCTCTCATCATTCAGTCTTTCTAAAGCCGTTAGAATTTTACTTCCCGCTTTTACCGCATCGTTAGGATCTATAAATACAGCCATCACCGCATCCCCAATAAACTTATCTATGTCTCCGTAACACTCTTTTGTAATTACTTCGCATATTCCAAAAACATCATTTAACATCCGGGTGATTTGTCTGGGAGAATGGTTTTCCGAATACACCGTGAAATCTTTTATATCCAGATATAAAATAGAAAGATCTTTTTCAGTGGAACTGTCCGCCTCATTATCATCTTGAATTCTGCGTTGTACTTCTTCATAAGTAGCGGAAGAGACATATTTTTTAATGAGCTTTTTAAATTTTTCCTGAAGCATGCGGAATTCTTCTTCTTTACTTATATCTCTGAAAACTTCAATAGCAGCGATTATATTATCATTTTTATCTTTTATAGGGGCTATATGGGTAAAAACCGGAATTCTAGAACCATTTTTATGTAGGGGATATACCTTAGTTTTAACTCTTTTGCCGGTTTTTATGGATTTAAGTAAAGGACAAGCTGAATTACAGAGCAAATTCCCTTCCTCATCAATATGATTCAAAATATCATCCCGGCAATACTTCCCCTCAACTTCCCCGGCGCTGTACCCTGTAATTTCCTTGGCCCCCTTGTTCCAGAAAAGAATCTTGCGATCTCTGTCTACTATATAAACCCCGTCAAATATATCATCCAGTAAATTCAACGACGAAAAAGAAGATTTATATTTATCTATATATTTTTTTACCTCTCTACCGGTCATTTTTTCTTATTTCGTCCTTTTTAATATTAAGTTTATTCCTGTGTCTTTGAGTATCTTCAGTAATTTCTTTAACTAAATTTGTAAATTCCAAATTATTAGAATTTACAATCTCCCGGTATTTATTTTCTAACAGAGAATTTTCAATATCCAGGGCAATAAAAATCATCTTTTTTAAATCTATTTTATCTTTTTTCAGACGTTCTATGTTCTCATCTATTCCCCGGATAACTGTTTTTACGGCAACTGGATTAAATACCCGGCCGGCGTCAAATTTGTTAGGATTTTTTTGAATTATCTCCCCCATTCTCCTGAGAGAAGCAGCGTGTTTCTCTTCTTCGGCTGCTAAAGTATTCCAGTAATTACTTTCATCATCCCATTTTTCAGCGGCTGTATTATAAAATTGAGCGACTTTTAACTCTAATTCCCTTAAATTTTCTAATAAACCTAAAACTTTTTCTAAATTATTTTCCTGCATAATTTTTCTCCTTTTTAATATCAGATAATTTTCATATGAATTTTAAGCATAAAAATACTATTCTAAGATCAATATTAATATAACATAAATATTGTAATTGCTAAAGACATTAAATCTTTGATAAATATACCAGCTGTAATATATATAATTATAATTTATTTTTAACTTTTGATAAAGGAACTGGTTTTATATAGATATAAAAAAAGCAGCGCCGGTAGGTAGTACCGGCGCCGCTTTCAGTTTCCCGTAGGGAGGAAAGTAGTTATCTACTGTAGGTTAACGACCGGGTGTATTGTAATCGTCTTCGTAATTATCTTTCTCGTCTTCAAGTCTTTTTAAGAATTCGTTGCTGATTCTGTTCATATTCCTTTGCCGTTTTTTCTCGCCAATATTCTCGGTGTCTGGTTCTCCTTTTTCGGCCTGTTCTTTCAGCTGATTCACATGCCTCTCCGTAATTTTTTGCTGAAGTTTCTGAGGATTTTTATCTCCTTTTATAGCTTCTCTTACAACGCTGCGGGCCTGCTCTACAGGTACGCCTTCTTCAACTAACCGGTCAAGCACTTCAACCGATGAAGCAACATCTTCGGCGCTTAGGCTTTTATCTTCAGCGTCCTCTTTTACCTCTTCTTTGGCTGCTTCTTTTTTCAACCCGGCAACGTTTTCATCCTTTGCCAATCCTTCAACCTCTTCACCTTCTTTAACCGCCTTACTTACCGCTTCATAAGCCTTGTTAACCGGTACGCCTTTTTGGGCTAGCTCTTTTAGGACTTTTTTTGCCCTCTTTCTGTCTTTGGTCTGCAAAGTTTCCGCATTCATATCCCGGGCCAACTCTTCACCGGCTTCTTCTACAGTCATCTGCCGGGAAAGTAAATCAATATCCACTTCCACGGGTAACTCATCCTGGGCCTGAGCAGGCATGGCTATAAGCCCGGCAAACAGACCTACTACTAATAAATTTTTTAGTTTAAACATCGCTGGTACCTCCTTACATTATACTTACTTTCTTTGTAAACTGCTTCCTTAAACCGTTCTTTTTTATTACTCCGTTTATATCCCACTTTCCTTCTTTTTCTCCTTTAACTTTAAGGAGTAAGACATTAGTTCCTTTTTCCAGATTTCCACTCCATACCGCTTTTTTTCCGTTGTCCGCCAGCTTTACTTCCCGGGGTAAATTTATCTCTACCGTAACTTTTTCCAGCCTGGCTTCGCTTTTTAATTTCACTCTCATATAACCCGCTCTTTTACTTAACAGGCCGGAAGATCTATCATATCCAGTCAGGCTGATTTTTTGACCGGGCGAATAATACTGCACTGCTCCTTTATCTTCAACCGGGCCGGCAAAAAATATAAGAAATACTACTGCCGCGGCCAGGGCTGTGGGGATTCCATATTTTAACACCATTTTAACTCCTTTCTCTTGTTCACCCTCTTTCTCTGGATAACCGTAAGTCTGAGTAATTCTGTTTTTTAACCTATTTGTAAATTCAGGGGGGGCATTATAAGCCGGGAAATCTCTCAGATCTTTCGTCAGGGACTCCACCTCTTTATACAGTTTTCTGCATCCATCACACTTGTCAATGTGCTCTAAAACCATTTCCCTTTCACTGACCGGAGTTTCCCGGTCAAAAACTTTCCATATTTCCTTTTTTATCTTTTTGCATTTCATTTGTCTTACTCCACCCTTTAGACGTTTCGGGACTCTATTTTGTTCCCGAGTTTTTCCTTCAACAGTTTACGCCCCCGGTACAGCCGGGATTTTACCGTACCCACGGGTTTTTCTATTATGTCGGATATTTCCTTATAACTCCTTCCCTCTATGTCGTAAAAAATTACCGCCATACTGAACTTCTCCGGTATATTTGAAAGCGCTTCTTTTAATAATTCAACTTCCTCTTCCTTCTCTAACTTCTTGTAAGGATTATCCGTATCTTTTAAATAATTTAATTTATCGGTAGACACCTTCCGGTTGCTTCTTCTTTTCTGTTTGCGGATGTGATCATAAAATGTATTGTGGGCCACCCGGTAAAGCCAGGTAGAAAATGAAGATTTAAATTTAAATTTATCTATTTTTTTCCATAGTTTTATAAAAACCAGCTGGGCTATTTCTTCCGCCTCTACCTTATCCTTACAGAAAGACATTGCCATCTTAAAAATCCGGTCCTTATACTTATCTATTAACCTTCCGAAACTTTCCAGATTGCCTTCCTGGGACTCCTCTATTAATTTTTCCTGATTAGAAGTCATAATTTAGACTTGCTCCCAATTTTCTTTTAGTCCAGTTGTAATTAAAACTGGCGATATCATCCATATTGGACCTGTTTATTGCGTATTCCCCGGTTACCGTTAAGGTCATATCCCGGTCAATATCATAATTATAACTAATCTTGCCTTTTATCCGGTGGTCTTCCCTATTTTTAGACTGTTCTTCTCCGGGAGCTCGCACGCTGCTCTCTATCCATTTTTCTTCACTGTCGCTCCAGTAATAAGAATCCGTGGAATTTTCTATCCAGTAATTTCTGTACCACCTGTTTTTCCCGATATAATCTTTAAACTCATATTCTCCAGAAAATCTCACGGTCGCTTTATCATCTACCACAAAACCCCTCTGGACCCTTAAACTGTGTGAACGGTGGGTATATGAGAGAAAATATTCTTTATCGGATTCCTGTTCTTTAAAGTCATATTCCCTGTCATCTATTGAACCGGTGTGTTTATAATAGGAGAATTCTTCCTTAAGATCCCGGGCCTGATTATATTCATAGCCGTAACTCAGGCGGACCTTTGAAATATCTACTGAAACCTTCCCTGTTAAACTGTACCCGTCAAGATAACTGCTGGCCTCATCCAGATACTCTTTTTTCCTGCCCCCCAGCTCAATATTTTTTAAGCCCGCCTTGGCCCCGTAGATGATATAAAACGGACTCCCCCCCACATTAGAATAACTGGAATTTAAAGTTAACTCTGCCGGGCCTTTAAACAGCTTCATATTTACAGTATGGCTGTCGCTGTTATCTATATCTTTAAAATATTGATTTCTGGAATAGGAATACCTGAAATTTAAATATCGGGTTAAGTTTAACTTTCCGGTCAGATAAAGTTCCAAAAGTGCAGCTCCCGTAGTGCTTTCTATTACATCGGGCGTATAATTTACGTTACTGTCATAAGATATTGTGGGGATAATATCATAATGGAAAAGTTTCTTTGTCATATACCGG
The DNA here is from genome assembly GCA_051745145.1 of Elusimicrobiota bacterium. Classification (GTDB taxonomy): domain Bacteria; phylum CG03; class SLGR01; order SLGR01; family JAGXOG01; genus CAYZAK01. The sequence continues at coordinate 400 of JBNJDT010000009.1, read as the reverse complement.
TAATTTTTATAGGCCGCTTTCCCCCACCGGGACGCCGGGGATATATAATAGGCCGCCAGAAAATTTTTCTTAGCTCTTTCCTCTCTTCCCAGTTTATAATTAGTTAATCCCATATAATAATATATCCTGGCATTCTTTTGTTCAACATCTCTTAATAACTTGACTGCTTCATAATAATTTCCATTTTTATATGCAGTTATTATAGATTCTAAATTTTTCTCCTGCCCGAACACGGTAAACGGAATAAGCAAAATCCATGCTGTAATAAAAATTTTTTTCATATTTCCTCCCTATAGAAATTTCTTATTGTAAATATGGATTAAATAAAATCTTTTATTTTTACTTTAGACGTTAAAACTTTACTAAATGTTCCCCGGGCCTTCTTTTAAAATTTTATTAA